>JAZFQE010000151.1:0-11848 GCA_036444955.1 Gemmatimonadales bacterium | reverse complement strand
TCGGCGTTACATGTAGCGCCGACGACCGCGGAATTTGATTCGGCCCTTCTTCATGAAGTCGTCGTAATGCCGCAGGTGGAGGTGCTGCTGTACCTGCACCACAGTGTCGAGCGCCACACCCACGATGATGAGGAGGGCCGTTCCTCCGAAGAAAAACGGCACGTTGAAAGCATCGAAGATGAAGAACGGCAGGAGCGCTATTGTGGCGAGAAATATCGATCCCGGCAGGGTAACCCGCTCGAGCACTCCTTCGATATAGTCAGCCGTCGCGCCTCCAGGTTTGACGCCCGGAATGAAGCCACCTTGTTTCTTGAGGTTCTCAGCGAGGTCGACCGGATTAAAGATGATCGACGTATAGAAATACGTGAAGAAGATTATCGCAGTCGCGTAGGTAACGTAATAAGCTGTAGTTTGCGGGGCGAACACATCGGCCAACCCCTGCATCCACGGAACCGTAGTAAACGCGGCAAGCGTGCCCGGAACGATAATGATCGACTGCGCAAAGATTATTGGCATCACACCGGCGGAGTTGATCCTTATCGGGATAAAGGTCTTCTGCCCCTCACGAATCCGACCCCGCCCCATGACTTTTCGGGGGATTTGAATTGGTATCCGCCGTGCCCCCACCGTCATCGCAACTACACCAGCAACCACTCCGAGCATCACCGCCAGCAAGACGACTAGCTTAAGCGGAGTAATGACTCCCGACTTGAGGAAGTCCAAAGTCCGGAACAGTCCGGGCCACATGCCTTCCATGATAGAGAAGAAGATGAGCAAGCTCATCCCATTCCCGATGCCTCGCTCTGTAATCTGTTCACCCAACCACATAACGAACATGGCGCCAGTGGTAAGCATTAGCACAGTGGTTAAGCGGAATCCAATGCCCGGGTTGGCGACAGCACCCTGGAGTTGCTCCGTGAAGATCGCAAACGCGTACGCCTGGCCAAGCGATAGAAACAGCGTAGCATAGCGTGTCCACTGCGTGATCTTCTTTCGCCCCTCTTCTTCCTTCTGCAGCTTGTCAACAGTTGGGAACATGGCGCTGGCCAACTGAAACATGATCGACGCCGAGATGTACGGCATGATTCCCAGCGCAAGCACAGTTGCCCTCGACAGGCCGCCGCCCACGAACATGTCGTAGACGCCGAACAAGGTCTGAGCACCCTGAGTGTTTATGAAGTCACTTAGGACCTGGACGTTGACGCCCGGAGTGGCTACATGGGCCCCGAACCTGTAGATAACCAGGACGAGGAGGGTAAAGAGGATCTTCTCTTTTAACTCGGGAACTGCGAAGAGATTGGGTATCTTGGGCGCGATCATGCCTTAGGTTCCTACGCGGCCGCCTGCCTTTTCGATCTTCTGGCGAGCTGTGCTCGACGTGGCGCAGCGCAACACCTTGTAGGGCCGCGATGCTTCGCCCACACCCAGAATCTTGATCGGTTTCTTGGAGGAGGCGACCAGCCCCTCTTCAAGCAGAACCTCTGGTGTGACTTCGTCAGCGCCAAGCCTCTCCAGGTCTTTCACATTCACAACCTGGTTGGGAACCCGGAAGGGATTTGTGAATCCTCGCTTCGGTATGCGCCGTACCAGGGGCATTTGGCCACCCTCAAAGCCGGTTCGCAAGCCGGGGCCGGAGCGAGATTTCTGTCCGTTCTCTCCGCTGCCACTTGTCTTGCCCAACCCACTTCCCGGTCCGCGCCCTCTGCGCTTGCGGTTCGATTTCGAACCACGCGGGGCGGCTAGGTTGTGAAGCCCCAACTGCTCCTTATCAGCCATCATTCCTCCACCGACCTAACAGAAACGAGGTGATGCACCCTACGAATCATTCCACGAACGGCCGGGTTATCCGGTAGCACCACCTCGTCCTGGTGATGTTTGAGTCCGAGCGCAACCAGCGTCCGCTTCATGGAAAACGCATGACCTATCCCTGATTTAACCTGCGTTACGCGAAGGCGCGTGGTCTGCGAAACCTGTGCGGTCCTCGCGACCGTCGCCTTCGTGGCGGTAGCTTTTGCTACCTTTGTAGACTTGGCAGCTCTCACCGCCTTTGTTGTCTTAGCTGCCTTGGTTGCAGACGTCGCTGCCTTGGCAGTCTTCTTAGTAGTACGCTTGGCCTTGGTTTTCTTTTTCGTTGACTTCTTTTCAGTCACTTGGCGTCCCTTCCACCACCTCGACAGGACGCTGCCGCGGCCGGTATCCGATAGTTGAGACCTCCGTGCCCCGCTCACGGGCCAACTGCTCCGCAGTAACCAGTTGGTAGAGTCCGGCGATGGTCGCCTGCACCATGTTCCGCGGGTTCGTAGAACCGAGACTTTTCGTGAGCAGATCGGTGATACCTGCAGCTTCCAGCACCGCTCGGACTGGGCCGCCAGCAATGATTCCGGTTCCGGAACTAGCTGGCTTGAGCAGCACCCTCCCCGCTCCATACACTCCAATCATTTCGTGAGGTATTGTGGTTCCCTCGCGAGGAACAGGCCGCATAGCCCGTCGGCCAGCCTCCACCGCCTTTCTCACGGCCTCAGAAACCTCGCGAGCTTTTCCACTTCCGACGCCAACCTTTCCGTTCCCATCACCCACCGCTGCGAGAGCGGTGAACGAAAATCTTCGCCCACCCTTCACCACCTTCGCTACCCGATTGATCCATACGACGTTTTCGATGAGCTCGGATTCTTGGTCGCGCCGGTCACGCCGCTGCGGCCCTCTCTTTGATCGCGCCATTTAAAACTCCAATCCCGCTTTCCGAGCACCGTCGGCGACCGCTCTAACACGCCCATGATATGGATACCCCCCGCGATCGAAGACAACACTCTTAACACCCATCTTCCCTGCTCGCTGTCCGATCAACGTACCCACTGCGAGGCCAGCAGCCGTTTTCCCAGCCCCCTCAACAGACAAGTCCCCAGACAGGTCGCTGGCTGAGGCCAGTGTATGACCCTTAACGTCGTCAACCAACTGTGCATAGATGTGTTTGGCCGATCGAAAAACGACAAGGCGAGGCCGCTCAGCCGTACCCGACACCTTCCTCCGGAGTCGCAGGTGGCGGCGGCGGCGCAAATCGTGGCGCGTTCTAAGCTTGCCTACAGGCTTCATTACTTCGCTCCCGTCTTCCCAACTTTGGATCTAACGTGTTCGCCGACATAGCGGATTCCCTTACCTTTGTAGGGCTCTGGGGGACGCATTTTTCGCAGCTCTGCGGCTACCTGACCGACACGCTCCTTGTCTGTTCCGGCGACCCTCACTCGGGTGCCGCCATCCACGCTAATTTCGATCCCTTCGGGTGCAGTGTAATCGATCGAATGCGAATAGCCGACAAAGAGTTTGACTCCCTTGGGGCCTGCCTCGGCCTTGTAACCGACGCCGCGGATCTCCAGCTCCTTTGAGAACCCTTCGGACACACCGACTACCATGTTGTTGAGCAGTGAACGCGTCAGCCCGTGAAGCGCCCTAACTACTTTCTCGTCGGACGGCCTCTCGATCGTGAGCACGTTACCATCGAGCTTAATCGTCATCCTCTCGTCAAAGGTGCGTTCCGATTCACCTTTCGGCCCTTTGACAACTACTCTCGAGCCATCGATGGTTATTGCAACACCAGACGGCAGAACGATGGGGAGCCTTCCTACACGCGACACTCAACCCTCCTACCAGACGACCGCCAGCAACTCGCCGCCCACGCGAGCACGGCGTGCGTCCTTATCTGACATCACACCCTGAGGCGTGGAGAGTATCGCCATTCCAAGTCCGTTCTTGATCCTTGGGATCTCCTTCACACTTACGTAACGCCTTAACCCGGGCGTAGATACTCGTCGCAGTTCACGGATCACGGGCGCCTCGCCATGATATTTCAGGTATAGCCGTAACAGCCCGTACCGACCGTCGTCTAGCACCTTGTAGTCCTGTATGTAGTGGTTGTCCAGGAGGAGTCTCGCGATTTCCGTCTTGAACTTGGAAACGGGAACGTCCACTCGCCGATGTCCGGCGCGGCACGCGTTCCGTATCCGTGTAAGCATATCAGCTACGGGGTCCGTCATGCTCATAACTCTCTACAACGTCCTTTCACCAACTGGCCTTACGCACTCCAGGGATCTCACCTCGAAGCGCCAGTTCTCTGAAGCAAATGCGGCACATTCCGAACATGCGGAGGAACGCTCTCGGTCTCCCGCATCGCTGGCAACGATTGTACTCTCTGACCTTATGTTTCTGCTTCCGTTTCGCTTTCTCAACCAACGCTTTCTTCGCCATTCATTAACTCCTATTCCACCAATACAGGCGTTTCCCCACGAAACGGCATACCAAGCTCTCGAAGTAACGCCTTCGCGACATCGTCTCTCGCCGCAGTGGTAACGAACGTGATATCCATCCCATGGATTTTTTCCACCTTGTCATAGTCTACTTCTGGGAAAATCAACTGCTCCTTAACACCTATCGTATAGTTGCCACGTCCGTCGAACGACTTCGTCGGCAGTCCGCGAAAGTCGCGCATCCTCGGTACCGCCAAAGCGATAAAGCGATCCAAAAACTCATACATCCGGGCACCTCGCAACGTTACGCTCGCGCCGACTGGCATGCCCGCTCTTAGAGAGAAATTGGAAATCGCTTTTTTCGCGCGTGTCACAACCGCTTTCTGACCCGTGACCACTCCCAGCTCCTCGATGACGGCATCCAGCAGCTTCGCATTCTTTGGCGCTTCACCCACGCCCACGTTCAGCACGATCTTGGCCAGCCGCGGCACCTTATGGCGGTTACCGAACCCAAAATCCTTCATGAGCTTGGGCAGCACAGTTCTCTTGTAATACTCGAGCAAACGAGGCTGAGGCGCCGCCTCTGCAAGCGCCGTCGAGCTGGATTCAGTCGCTATCCTGTCTTCAGCCATGGAGTTCAAACATTCCTCGGGATTGGTTGGCCCGACTTGATGCTGAGACGTTCAATCGTTCCGTCCTTGTCCCTCTTGCGCCGGACCCGGGTCGGTCCACCAGACTTGGGGTCCAGCAACATCACGTTAGAGTGATGTATAGGTGAGGGAAACTCGATGATACCGCCCTCAGTGTTCTGGGTGGCTGCCTTGTGTTTCTTGACGATATTGACACCGTCGATAACAACACCGCCCGTTTTCGGTAGGACGCGAAGCACGGTGCCCTCACGGCCCTTGAAGTCTCCGCTCATCACCTGCACCTTGTCGCCCTTTGTAATCCACATCTTCTCCCGAACAACGGTTTGTTGCCTCTTCTTCCGCCGGGATTTCTTGTAGACGAGCGGTTTCATTTATATCACCTC
Organism: Gemmatimonadales bacterium; assembly: GCA_036444955.1. GTDB lineage: Bacteria > Gemmatimonadota > Gemmatimonadetes > Gemmatimonadales > GWC2-71-9 > B16T1B5. Next base: position 6,577 of record JAZFQE010000151.1, on the reverse strand, counting down.
CGGTGCAAGCGATACGATCTTCATGTACCGCTTCTCACGAAGTTCACGCCCCACCGGGCCAAAGATACGCGTTCCTCGGGGCTCACCTTGCTCGTTGATCAGTACCGCCGCGTTCTCGTCGAATCGTATATAGCTGCCGTCCTTGCGCCGCGTCTCCTTAGCGGTTCTGACGACGACGGCTCTCGTGACATCACCCTTCTTCACCTGTCCGGTAGGTAGCGCATCCTTGATAGTCACTACCACCACGTCGCCCAGTCCTGCGTACCGGCGTTTGCTACCACCCAGTACGCGTATGACGAGCGCTTTGCGCGCGCCCGAGTTGTCCGCGATTCTTACGATCGACTCCTGCTGCACCACCTTGACCCTCTACTTCGCTCTCTGGAGAATTTCAGTCACGCGCCATCGCTTCGTCTTCGACAAAGGTCGGGTTTCAACTACCCTAACCTTATCCCCCTCCTTCGCCCCGAGCTCGTCGTGCGCTTTTACGCCTTTTGACCGCGTTATTTGCTTACCGTAAAGCGGATGCCGTAGCCGGCGCGTGAGTTTCACGACGACGGTTTTCTCCATCTTGTCGCCGACGACGAGCCCCGTACGAATCTTCCGACGACTACGCATCACTTTATCCTGGCTCATCCTCGCTCCCTCTCTCGGATTATCGTTCTTATCCGCGCAATATTCCGCCGCAGAATTCTGAACCGCAGAGGGTTGTCACTTGCCACGTCCTCAGTAGCTGACCTGAACTTCAAGTTGAAGCGTGCCTCACGCAGGCGATTCAGTTCCCCCCGCAGCGCTGCAGTGTCATAGTCGCGGATGGCGTCAGGATCGAGCGGTTTGACTTCGGCGTCCTTGAAAGACATCCCTACGTATCCTCTCGCTTCACAACGCGAGTTTTAACCGGCAGCTTCGCCGCGGCCAATCTGAGCGCCTTGTTCGCTACTTCCTCGCTCACCCCTTCAACCTCGAACATGACGCGTCCGGGCTTAACCACTGCAACCCAACCCTCCGGGTTACCCTTACCCTTACCCATCCGCGTTTCGGCCGGCTTCTTGGTGATCGGCTTGTCCGGAAAGATGCGGATCCACACCTTGCCACCTCGCTGCATGGCACGAGTCATCGCGACACGGGCTGCCTCGATTTGTCTGTTTGTTATCCACGACGGATCCAGACTCATGAGTCCGTAATGACCGAACGCCACCGTATTGCCGCGGCTCGCTTGGCCCCGCATTCGGCCCTTCATCCGCTTGCGGTATTTTACTCTCTTCGGCGCAAGCATCCCTTATGCCCCCGTGCTGTAAGTGCTGCCACGTGATTCTTCAACCACCTCGCCTCTGAAGATCCACACCTTCACTCCAATAGTACCGTAGGTAGTTTTGGAAGTGCTCGTCGCGTATTGAACATCGGCACGCAAGGTGTGCAGCGGGACGCGACCTTCATGGTAAGCCTCCGATCTCGCAATCTCGGAGCCGCCTAGTCTACCTGAACATCTGATCTTGATACCTTTCGCCCCCATCCGCATTGCAGCCTGCACAGTACGCTTCATCGCCCGCCGAAAGGACACCCGCTGCCGCAGTTGATAAGCGACATTGTCAGCCACCAACTGAGCGTTGAGTTCGGGGCGCTTTATCTCCTCCACATTTACTCCGACATCCTTCCCAGTGAGCTGGGCCAGCTCGTCGCGAAGCTTGTCAACCTCGGCCCCGCGTTTGCCGATCACGACACCGGGGCGCCCGGTAAAGATTGTGACGGTGACTTTGCCCGGCCTTCGCTCCACATGAATGTCAGCGATGGCTGCATGTCCCAACCGAGTCCTCAAATACTTCCGGAGGAGCTCGTCCTCTCTGAGATATTCGGCAAACTCGCCCTTGGCGTACCAGCGAGAACGCCAGGGTTTCACTATCCCCAGTCGGAAGCCGTAGGGATGGGTTTTCTGGCCCACTACACATCCTCCTTGTAGCCCAAGCGAATTTCTACCGCGCTGCTGCGCTTGCGAATCGGCGCGGCCCTACCGTAAGCCGCAGCCCTCCAGCGCCACAGCGTTGGGCCTTCGTTAACTACAGCGTGTTCCACAAATAACTTGTCCACGTCAAAAGCAGCGCTGTCCCTCAGAGCATCCTGCTCCGCATTCGCAACGGCGGACCGAAGCACCTTTTCTATCTGCCGCGCCGCGCGTTTCTTCGAGAACTTCAAGAGGGCGTAGGCAGTGTTAACGTCTTCGCCCCGGATCGTATCTACGACCAGACGCATTTTGCGCGGCGACTGCCGCACACCCCGGAGCAGCGCTCGCGCGGCCACGTTACTTAGCACCCGCCTTGCGGTCGGCAGCCAACCTCCCGCTGTGACCCCGGAAAAGTCGAGTGGGGGCAAACTCACCCAGCTTGTGGCCGACCATATTTTCGCTGACATACACAGGGATAAACTTGTTCCCGTTATGCACGGCGACTGTATGGCCCACAAATTCCGGCGTAATAGTAGATGATCGAGACCAGGTCTTGACTACCCTCTTCTCGTTCGTCTCGTTGAGAGCCTGGAGCTTCAGCAACAGCGACTCCTGGACATAGGGCCCCTTCTTTACACTCCTCGCCATCTATTTCGTTGCCTTCCCGCGCTTCCGCCCCCGAATGATCAGGCGGCTACTCGCTTTCTTCTTGTTTCTAGTCTTAGGGCCCTCAGGCTTACCCCACGGCGTTACAGGCGGTCTTCCACCGGCAGCCTTACCCTCGCCCCCACCCAGCGGGTGATCAACCGGGTTCATAGCGACGCCGCGTACTTTTGGCCTCTTGCCACGCCACCGCTTAGCACCGGCCTTGCCCAGCTTATTCAGCTCGTGCTCGGGATTCCCGACTTCGCCCAGCGTCGCCATGCACTCGCCCAGCACGAATCGCACCTCCCCGCTCCGCAGCTTCAGCGCTACGTATTTGCCCTCCTTGGCAAGTACCTGGGCTCCGGTGCCAGCGGCCCGACACAGCTGCGCCCCTTTCCCAATCTTGAGCTCGATACAATGCACCGACGAGCCGAGCGGGATGTCCTTGAGCGCGAGCGCACTGCCTATCCGGATGTCGCTTCCCGGCCCAGCTGTGACAGTGTCTCCAACTGTGAGCCCGCGCGGGTGGATGATATACCGCTTCTCTCCATCCTCGTAAACGATCAAGGCGATCCGCGCGCTACGATTTGGATCGTATTCGACCTCGGTAACTCTACCCGGCACACCGAACTTGTCTCTCTTGAAATCGATCATCCGGTAGCGCCGCTTGTGACCGCCACCTCGGTGACGTACAGTGACGTGACCCTGGTTGTTACGCCCCCCTGTTTTCTTCAGCGGTCTCACGAGCGACTTCTCCGGCTCCGACCTCGTCACCTCGACGAAATCGGACACGGTTCTGAACCGGGTACCCGGGCTCATAGGCCGAAATTTTCTAATCCCCATTCAGCTATCCCTCGAAGATCTCAATCGAGTCATCACCTTCAAGCATGACATAAGCTTTTTTCCATCTTGGTTTGCGGCCCTGGTAACGGCCCATTGTCTTACGCTTCGACCGCTGAATCAGCGTGCGTACCTTCCGAACCCTGACGCTGAATATGGCTTCTATGGCCCGCGCAATCTCATGCTTCGTTGCATCCGGATGAACCTCGAACGCGTATTCCTTGCGCATCGCATAAGCGGCGGACGATTTTTCTGTCACAACCGGCCGCACAACCGTGCGGTACAGGTCAGGCATCGTCGTGACTCTTCCGCTTAGTCTGCTGCGCAACACCCTTTGGCTTCTTTACCCTTCGAGCAGGCCTGGTGATCTCAGCGACGCTGTCGCCGGCAAGAGCCTCTTTCTCGATGACCACCGCGGCCGACCACATGACGTCGTAGGCACAAACGTCAGAATAACGCAGCACGAGGACGTTCCTCAGATTACGACCCGAAAGGAAAACCTCGGGCCGGTTTCCGTTTGTAAGCAGCAAGACCTTCTGGTCCGCCACTCCGATCTGCCTCAGCAACTTGAGCAAAGTCGCCGTTTTGGGAGCATCGAAATCCAACGATTCGATAACGTAAACAGCGCCTTCAGCAGCGCGAGCACTCAACGCCGAGTTCCTTGCCTTCACCTTGACCTTGCGCGGCAGATCGATCCGATAGCTCCGAGGATGCGGACCGAAAACCACTCCGCCACCACGGAACTGAGGCGCTCTTATAGTACCTTGGCGCGCCCGTCCCGTGCCCTTCTGACGCCACGGCTTGTGCGTTCCCCCGGATACGGCCGCACGGTTCTTGGTTGCGTGACTACCCTGCCGCTGGTTACTCAGATACGCTCGAACCGCGTCGTAGATCACGGCCTTGCTCACCGCTACTCCGAACTCGTCAGGCAGCTTTACCTTGCCCTTTTTCTTCGCAGAAGCGGTGTAGAGTCCAGCCTCAGGCATAACGACTTCTTCCTCTCTGCTTCCTCACTATCACAATTCCCTTAGTAGGACCGGGTACCGCTCCCCGTACGAACAGGAGGTTCTTCTGCTCCTCAACCTTCACCACTTTGAGCCCGAGCTGTGTGTGACGCGCAGCACCCATATGCCCCGGTAGTTTCTTTCCTTTGATAACGCGCGAGGGATCGGTACCGGCCCCCATGCTTCCCGGCTTTCTGTACCCCGTACTCCCGTGTGACGCAGGCCCCCCTTTTTGACCGTAGCGTTTGACCACGCCCTGAAAGCCGCGACCAATTGTGGTTCCCGTCACCTTCACAGTGTCACCCGCTTGGAAGATCCCAGCTTTCACCACCTCGCCCGGACTCGGCGCTGTATCGCCATTGCCCTTGAGCTCGAAATCCCTCAAAACCGCCGGCGTCGCCTCCAATCCAGCCAGCTTCACATGTCCGGCCAGGGCCTTGCTCGTGCGCTTCGCTTTCTTTTCCCCAAAACCCAGCTGAACCATTTTGGCACCCTCACCGCCCGCCCGGACCTGCACGACCGGACAGGGGCCGGCTTCGATCACGGTGACCGGAATGACCTTCCCACGATCGTCGAAAACCTGCGTCATTCCCAGCTTACGACCGATAATTCCATTCATCGTCAACCGACCTTGATCTCCACATCGACCCCGGCGGGAAGATCGAGCTTCGTTAGCGCATCCACCGTTTGCGGCCGAGAGTCTCTGATTTCGATCAGGCGTTTGTGCGTCTTGAGCTCGAATTGTTCACGGCTCTTCTTATCTACGTGCGGGCTGCGGAGCACGGTCCAACGTTGTGTTTTAGTCGGTAGCGGAATCGGTCCCGAAACGCTCGCTCCGGTCTTCTCGACCGTACGCACGATGTCCGCCGCAGCTTGATCTAGCACCGCGTGATCAAACGCCTTGAGTCGAATACGAATCTGGTCGGCCACCTGTTATCCCGTTTCTTTCTTTCCTCAATCTCTATTCATGTATTTTAGTGACGACGCCTGCGCCCACAGTGCGTCCGCCCTCGCGGATCGCGAATCGCAGGCCATCTTCCATGGCAATCGGCGTGATCAGATCAATCGCCATCTTCGTGTTGTCGCCCGGCATCACCATCTCCACACCCTCGGGCAACTCAACATTACCCGTCACATCCGTGGTGCGAAAATAAAACTGCGGACGATAACCCTTGAAAAACGGCGTGTGCCTGCCACCCTCATCCTTCGTCAATACATATACCTCCGCATCAAACTTCGTATGAGGCGTCACACTACCAGGCTTCGCCAACACCATCCCACGCTCCAACTCGTCCTTCTCAATACCGCGAAGCAATAAACCCACATTGTCGCCCGCCATCCCCTCGTCCAATAACTTCCGGAACATCTCCACCCCGGTAACCACCGTCTTCTTTTCCGCACCCAAACCAACCAGCTCTACCTCCTCCCCCACCACTACCTTGCCTCGCTCAATCCGCCCCGTCCCCACCGTGCCACGTCCCGTGATCGAAAATACATCCTCCACCGGCATCAAAAATGGCTTGACTATATCACGCTCAGGCTCCGGGATATAACCGTCCAATGCATCCATCAACTCCTGAATGCACTTAGCATCATCACTGGTCACATCCGCAGCCAATGCCTTCAACGCACTACCCTTCACCAGCGGTATATCATCACCCGGAAACTTATACTTGGTCAGTAACTCCCTTACCTCCAACTCCACTATCTCCAACAACTCCTCATCATCCATCATGTCTATCTTGTTCAAAAACACCACGATGTACGGCACATTAACCTGACGCGCCAACAATATGTGCTCCCGCGTCTGAGGCATCGGACCGTCCGCTGCACTCACCACCAGTATCGCCCCGTCCATCTGCGCCGCACCCGTTATCATGTTCTTCACATAATCAGCATGACCCGGACAATCCACATGCGCATAATGCCGCGCATCCGTCTGATACTCCACATGAGCCGTCGCTATCGTGATCCCCCGCTCCTTCTCCTCCGGAGCCTTGTCGATATCATCAAACTGCACAAAATCCGCCAACCCCTTCGATGCCTGTACCTTCGTTATCGCCGCCGTCAACGTCGTCTTACCATGATCCACATGTCCTATCGTACCTACATTCACATGCGGCTTCGTACGCTCAAACTTTTGCTTGGCCAT
>JAZFQE010000150.1:0-2402 GCA_036444955.1 Gemmatimonadales bacterium | reverse complement strand
GTAATTCTTTCCACCGGTAAAATCCACGAGCGATTCTCTGACCACAAATTGTACCTAGATGATTTCCCGAAGTAGTGTTGTCTGGGACGAGCCCGGGACACCAACAATACTGGAAAAGGAAGTAATGAAAATGAGATCAAGCGTGATTTCGGCGTGCTTCGCTTTTGTCTGTATCGTCGGGATGGCAGCCGACTCTGACGCTCTCGGTGAGATCTCCCGGGAACAACTCCTCAAGGAAGCTGAGTCGCGACTGCGTGCGATCTACGAGCGGGGGGAGTTCCGTGCCAAGAGATTCCGTGCGAACTGGCTTGCTGACAGTTCGGGCTACACGGTTCTGGAGCAAGTTCCCGGAGGAGAACGGGTGTTGGTGCGTTACAACGCGGCCAGCGGCAAACGCACCGTGCTGGATTCACCTCAGAAAGAAAAGCCCGATAGATCCGGAAGAGTGTCCCCTGACGGCAAGAGCGTCATCTACTCCGATCGGGGGAACCTGTACGTGCGCGATCTGCATGGCGACCGGAAGATTCCCCTCACAAAGAATACAGCCGACGGCCCGATTTCGAACCGTCGAGCAGTGTGGAGCCCCGATGGGAAGCGGATTGCCTTCGTGCAATCGGACGCTTCCGAAGTGAAGTTGAGGTCGGTCCTTGTCCCAGGCGACCCGACGTATCCGGAAGTAAGAGAAGTCCGATTTGCCAGGGTAGGCGAGACCATATCGACGCTGCGTGTCGGTGCCGTCGACGCTCGGGGAACCGAGACGCGCTGGCTCTCCATTCCCGTACCGACAGAGGGTTACTATCTTGGACAGGTCAGCTGGGCGGGAAACTCGAATGACCTGCTGGTGGAAAAGTTGAGCCGATTCCGAGACGAGCGTAAGTTTCTCATCGCCGACGTCCGCACCGGCGCGATCCGGCGCATCTTCCACGAATCCGATCCGGCATGGGTCATCGCCAGCTACAGTAAGAATGCCGGGCTTGAGTGGATACGCGACGGCCGTGCCTTCATCGTGCTAAGCGAGAAGGACGGTTGGCGGCACGCCTATGTTTACTCGCGCGACGGTAAGGAACTGGATCTCTTGACACCCGGCGAGAGCGATATCATCGAACGCGCCGTGGTGGACGAAGCGAGAGGTTGGTTTTACTACTACGCGTCACCTGACAATGCGACCCAGAAGTTTCTCTACCGTGTACGTCTGGACGGAACCGGAGAGCCCATAAGAGTCTCCCCCATGGACCAGCCCGGCACCCATGACTACGACTTCTCCCCTGATGCCAAGTGGGCGTTCCATACCTACTCGACTTTCGACACTACGCCCGTCACCGAACTTGTAGAACTTCACGAGCACCGAGTCGTGCGCGTGCTCGAAGACAATGAAGAACTGCGCAAGAAGACGGAATCGCTGATCTCTCAGCCGACGGAGTTCTTCCAGCTTGAAATCGGCGGCGGCGTTGTCATGGACGCGTGGATGATCAAACCCACCGACTTTGACTCTTCGCGGAAATACCCCGTTTTGGTATATGTGTACGGAGAACCACACGGACAGACCGTTCTGGATGCCTGGGGACGCAGCAGCCACGTCGACTACCATCGTGTGATCGCCGACCTCGGTTATCTTGTGGTGTCGATAGACAACCGGGGTACACCGGCACCGAAGGGAGCTGCGTGGCGTCGGTCAGTGTTCGGCAGCCTTGGTCCGCTCTCCAGCGAGGAGCAGGCCGCAGGTCTGAAGGAGCTGGGCCGCATCCGATCGTACGTCGACTTGTCCCGGGTCGGCATCTGGGGTTGGAGTGGCGGTGGCTCGAACACCCTCAACGCAATGTTTCGCAAGCCTGATGTCTATCACGTAGGGATCGCTGTTGCGCCCAAGCCGCAGCCACATCTCTACAATGCCTGGTTCCAGGAGATCTACATGCGAACCCGCGAGGTGAATCCGGAGGGATACCGCAAGTCCGCCCCGATCAACTTCGCCGAAGGCTTGAAGGGAGACCTGTTGATTATTCACGGTACGGGCGAGACCAACACTCATCTTCAGATCACCGAAGGGCTGGTGGATCGTCTTATCGAACTTGGCAAGCGGTTTGATTATATGGCGTATCCCAATCGTAACCATGGGCTCCGCGAAGGTCGCGGCACCGCGATACACCTGCGAATGCTGATGACGCGGTATCTCATCGAACATCTGCCGCCTGGTCCGCGATGAGTATCTGGCTCCTCGGATGTGGAATCTCACAATCTCGCCCGTTGATTCTCCTCGTAGAGACCCACCACGGCACGAGCAGGGAGTCGAACTCTCGGTCGAAACCTGTTATAGAAGAGTGCGGCAGGGCCCGGTCTATGGCCGAGCAGCCTCGAGCGAAGACGCGAATCGCCCGACTCCTCGACAGCTATCCATGGGAGCTTCT
>JAZFQE010000149.1:0-33592 GCA_036444955.1 Gemmatimonadales bacterium | reverse complement strand
GAGCTGGGACCCAGAAGCTTCGGGACCAGAATCTCTGCAACGGCTGCAGGTCCGTCGACCTTGACCGTGTCGATCATGGCGTCGCGATTCGCGCGGCCTTCCCCACTGTCGGCTCCGGCGCGTGTGTTCGAAAGGATCAACGCCCGAACACGCTTCCGGTGTCGGCGCAATATCTCGAAAGCGATGTAGCCCCCCATGGAGAGGCCACAGACAATAGCCTGCGAAGCTCCCAGGACGTCCATTAGCGAAGCCATGTCGTCCGCGTACTCCGCCATGCTATACCGATCCGCAACCTCCGTCAGTCCCATCCCGCGCAGGTCGGGGGCAATCCGGCGCCATCCCCGCATCGCGGCCATCTGGTGGTGCCACAGGGTGCGATCCATGGGAAAACCGTGGACGAACAGTATAGCCGGGCCGTCACCCTGGATGTCCACAGCAGTAGAGATCCCCCGTAACCCCAGGATCAAGCGACGAGAACGTTCACCTTTCACACCATCGCGCCACCGACTGTACACATTCCACATACAAGCCTATAGGCAATATTCTAACTATCTGTTTTATCACGACTTAGCCGCATTTTCCACAGACTCATGCCAGTTGTAGAAAACTTCCAGATTTCATCCCCCAAGGGGTCGCGCCAAAGGCCTTTCCCAGCAATCTTTTAATTGCATATGCATACGAAGAGACAACGCTCAAAGAAGGTAACGCTCGTTCGCGACGCAACGGCTTTCGGCCGGATAGTGCCACGTATACTGGAGGCTCGACGTCTGGCGCTGGATACGGAGGCAGCCTCCTTCCACCGCTACTTTGACCGAGTGTTCCTGATCCAGGCAAGCTCCGATGTCGAGACGTGGGTGCTAGATCCACTGCAACTGCCTGATCTCTCCGTCATCGGGCGGATTCTCGACGATCCTGGTGTCGAGATCGTTTTTCACGATGCCGATTTCGATCTAAGAAACATAAATCGCGACTACGGGTTCACAGCTCGCAACATTTTCGACACACGCATCGCGGCCGAATTGGCAGGCGAACCGCGAGTCGGCCTCGGTTCGCTTCTCGAAAAGCATTTCGGGGTTCGTCTCGACAAGAAGTTCCAACGAGCCGACTGGTCCGCGCGGCCATTGCCGGCCCAAATGCTCGCATACGCAGCCGCCGACACCCAGCACCTGCTGCCGCTGCGCGATCGCCTTGCGGCCCAACTAAAGGACGCTGGCCGCCTCTCTTGGGCACTGGACGAGTTTCGGCGCCTCGAGTCAGTTCGTTGGGAGCCCTCGAACTCAGACTTACCGGCGTTTCTCAAGGTCAAGCATGCCAAGTCGTTAGAGAAACGATCTCTAGCAGTACTTCAGGCGGTTCACGAGTGGCGGGACGTCGTTGCGCGAGCGCGTGACGCTGCCCCATTCAGGGTTCTCGGCGACCAAATGCTCATATCCGTCGCTCGAGTTATCCCGCGAGATCTCGAGCAACTCGAGCAAGCCGGCGTGCCCGCCAGAGTAGTTGCCAGGAGCGGCAGAGAGATCCTGGGGGCGGTGACCAAAGGCTCGAAAGCGTCACATTTCGTACTACCGAGAGCCGTCCGCACACCGCGACCGAAGTCAGATCCGGTGTTTGACAGGCGTGTCGAGCGCCTCAAACAGCTGCGGGATGAAAGAGCGAAAAGCCTGAGTCTGCCAGCTGGGGTTCTGTGCCCGAACGGCACCATTCAGGCGCTTGCTCGGGCCGCCCCCACGGACACGGTTGGCCTCAAGGGCGTGAACGAGCTAAGGAACTGGCAGAGGAAGGCAATAGGGGAAAAAGCAATCCTGGGCGCGGTGCGGGGAACGGACTGATCTCGCTAAAAGCCGAGATAGGCGCGGACGCGGGGATCAATCCGCTCGGGCGTCCAGTACGGCTCCCAGACTATCTCGACCTCCACCTTCTCGACACCGTCAAGAGCCGATATGGACTGCTCGACGTCAGCGAGGATCTCAGGTCCGGCGGGACACCCCGGAGAAGTCAGAGTCATCTTTACGTCAACATTGCCACTCTCGACCTCGATGTCGTAGACGAGACCCAGGTCTATGATGTTGAGATCCAGCTCGGGGTCCTTAACCCCTCTGAGCGCCTTCTGTATCTCTTGTTCGGTAGCCATCTGCTTCACTGAATATAGCGGTTTAGCGAGCGTCTAGCCTCCCGTTTAGCGATTGCGCGCGCAGCATCAGCGCAGCAGCATCTGCAATCGCGGCGCGCACCTGCTTGAGCCTCGATATCGAGCCAGACACCCGCGGTGCGAACACTCTGTTCGTCAGAAAAACCACAAGCAAATCGAGGTCCGGATCAATCCACATCGATGTGCCCGTGAAGCCGCTGTGCCCGAACGCCGCCGGAGACAGCAGGGAACCGGTATTGTCAGTGCTGGTAGTGTCCCTCATTTCCCAGCCAAGGGACCTGTTACCGCGCTGGCGACGGGTAAAGACGTCTATCACCCACTCGCTGAACAACACGCCACCCGCTACAGTGCCTTTGTTGAGAAGTATCTGCGCGTAGCGCGCCAAATCGGAAGCCGTACTGTAGAGGCCCGCATGACCCGACACCCCACCGAGGCGAACGGCGTTCTGGTCATGTAACTGGCCACTGATCACGTGGCCCCGCCATAAGCCAACCGGCATGACGCGATCATGCACCGATCGCGTAACTCCAAACCGTGTCTGCTGCATTCCAGCGGCGTCATATATCTCGCGCGAGACGAAATCGTCCAGCGTGGTCCCGCTGACCTCCTCAACAATCCAGCCTAGGAGCATGGCATTGAGATCAGAGTATTGAACCCGAGAATCAGGTCGCCAGCTCAGTGGCTCCGAAAGCACAATTCCGCGAGCTTCCTGCGGAGTGCTCGCCATTTCGTTGAGCGGCAGGAATGACCTCAAACCCGACGTGTGAGCTAGAAGGTGTCGCACGGTAACAACACCTTTCCCCCGTCCTTCGAACGCTGGAAGTACATCCTTGACGAGAGTCCCCAGCCGCAGTGTTCCCTCGTCTACCAAACGCATTACGGCCGGAGTAGTGGCCACGACCTTGGTGAGAGACGCCAGGTCGAACAACGTGCTGTCGGGCGCCGGAACCGGTGCATCCAGCGACCATGTGTAATGCCCGTACCCCTTAGAGTAGAGGATCTCGGCGGAGGTCCCGATAATGACGACAGCGCCTGGAAACACACCGTCCCGTATAGCAGACTCGACAACGCGGTCGATTTCCGGCTGCGGGCCCTGTAACGCGCCCACGAGCATCAAAGCCTCAATCCACATCGATCAAACGGCTATCCGTGTAACCTGAGCCATCGCAAGTGTATGTTAGGGAAACCTCAACCGGCACGCAAAAAACCCGAATCCACCTATATGAGAAACGGAACGCTGGCTGTCGTCACGCTTCTGGGAATCTTGGTCACGCAAGCAAGAGCTACGCAGCTTGCGCTCACCGATACTCTCTCACTTCGAGCTCACACATATTTCTTATCCCGCGACTTGCTTCGCGGGAGAGCCACCGGGAGCGCGGGATCCCACATAGCCGCCCAATACATTGTGTCCGTCTGCCGCAGTCTCGGGCTGGAAGCTCTCGGTGAAGACTACTTGCAGCCGATACCGCTTGTGGAGCTGCCCGCGGACACGGAGGGTCGTCGCGTCGTGCTGGATCCGATGGACACCGTCGCGGCGGGTAGGAAACTCAACGCCGCCAACGTGAGCTGTCTACTTCGAGGATCGGCGGCACCTGATTGGGTGATTGCTTTTGCTGCCCACTACGATCATCTCGGTGTAGGCGCCCCGGATTCGACGGGCGACTCGATTTATAACGGCTTCTCTGACAATGCTGCCGGAGTCGCTATGCTCCTAGCCATCGCGCAAGAATTCACGACGTCTCCTCCTCGGCACTCGGTGCTATTCATGTTCTTGACCGGCGAAGAACTGGGCCTGCTGGGTGCTCGATACCTCGCGGCCAATCCCGTCTGGCCCAACGAACGGATCCTGGGTCTCATAAACCTCGACGCTGGCGCTCCCCCCGGCAGACCGATCAGTTGGGAGATAGTTGGCGGCGATGAAACGGAGCCCGGGCGCGTGGCAATGAGAATCGCGGCATCGTTTGGCTGGGAGGCGCGCGCCTCGCACATCCGCCCCAACTCAGACTATTACGCGTTTCACCAAGTGGGGGTACCCTCGGTATTCATCATTCCGGGTCGCGGACCGTACGAGGGGATGAGCAAAGATGATTCCGAACGGTTGTTCCGCCAATGGAACCAATACCACGTTCCCGGAGACGAATGGCACGCCAATTTCCCGTTCAGCGGACTTCAGCGTTATGCCGACTACGCACTACGTGTCGCTCGGGGGCTCGACGAGCTCCAGTCTCAGAACCCGCCCACGGGCCCGGGAGGCATGGAATAGAGAAGTCGGGCCGTCAGCCGGTCCCGGATAGTGAGCTCGTGGATCTCAGTTGACGGAAACATTACATCCCGAGGACCGTCGGAATGGCCCAGGCCGAGCAGGTGTCCAATCTCGTGGAGCGCCACCGTGTAGACTCCGTCTATGGGGTACTCAAACCCCTCGAACGAATGCGTTGCGAGCGTCAGGGTCGCCTGCTGAATGAACCACCGATGATTCCAGGCGATGTCGGCGCGCCCGGCGCGTGCATCGGGGAACGAGGTTGTCCAGCGAACGCTGACCTCCGCCGTCGCCGGGTCGCGAACGTAGACGTACGAGAGCGGAATGGTTGACGTTCCCACACTCTTCCACCTTCCAAACGCTTCCCTGACAACCCGGAGGTGATTGCCTGAGAGACCTTCCGCTCCGCTTTCAGCTATATGTACTCGGATTGGGTTCCCGGGCCTCTCTGCCCAACGTTTCAAGACCGAATCGGAGCCGTCGACCATGGCTGCCAGGTAGGAATCAAAGTCTAGCGCCCAACGCCAGCGGCTGGCGCGAAGTTCTTGGAGTGAGTCTGCCGGCGTCAGCTCGAAGTCCTGATGCGGCACTTCGGCAGGCCGGTCTATAGTGCTCCTATCGCGCAATACTAGGGCGCCAAGGACGGCAAGCAAGCCGATAAACCCAAGGGTCAAGAAACGCATGATCACGAATATGATCCCGCTCCGCGTAGCAAATCCAGCCCAGCCCAAACTGGCACAGGGTCCGAAGTGATTCTATCATTGAATCCTTTGCGACGTATAACGTTAGCGCTGATTGGAAGGGAGACTGAGTGATAGCATCGCTAGCAAGGCTCGTTGTCAGGCATCCGTACCCGGTGTTGTTTTTCTGGGCCGCGGCCTTGTTACTGGCTATGCCACGAGCCTCGCGTGTGACCGAAGTCCTGCAGGTCAAAGGGGGCTCGAAAGTTGTCACGGAGGCCAGACGCGCCGATAGCATAATTAGCGATGTCTTTGCAACCCCGGTCCGCGAATTCTTCGCCGTTACAATCTCGGGTCCCGTGGCAGTGGAGAATCCGCGATTCACGCGACTTCTGCGAATGATCACACTCGCAGCTCAGGACGAGCCCTACATCACGCGAGTGGTGTCCTACCTGGACAGCCAAGATTCCGGGCTCGTGAGTGACGATCGAAGAACGACGTTTATGATCGCGACGGTCGACCCGTCAGACTCCATCTCGCACGTAGATCGAGTTCCAGGCTTTCGCCATGCCATCCACCGCACAGCAGACCGATTCGTATTCTCTTCGGACTACGAAGTGTTCGTCACGGGTGGGCCGGCACTCGACTACGACGCCAGAGTCATCGCCACCGAGGATTCGAGACGAGGTGAGGAGCGAGCTTTACCGCTTACGGCGATTGTCTTGATCCTAGGTTTCGGAGCACTCGTGGCCGCGGTCCTGCCCCTGGTCATAGGCGGTCTCGTGATAACCATCTCACTAGCCTTGGTGCAGGTGGCGGCCGCGGTCCAGCCTATGTCACTGTATGTACTCAATATCGTAACCATGGTGGGTCTCGCAGTCGGTATCGACTACTCCCTATTGATGGTCACGCGGTTTCGCGAGGAAATGAACCGCGGCTTCGGGGCCAGAGAGGCGGCCCAACGAACAGTTGTGACCGCGGGCAAAGCCGTTATTACCAGCGGACTCACTGTAGCCGTCGGGTTTGCTTCCCTCCTCGTCACACCAATGATGGACACACGCTCCGTCGGGGTGGGCGGAATGATCGTGGTGACCATTGCGGTGCTCCTGAGCATCACCCTGCTGCCCGCCGGCCTGTCCCTGCTGGGACGCTCGATAGATATGCCCAAGGCGCTGGCCAAGAGACTCGCGTGGTATCATGCCCCGTCCCGCTGGGAACGGTGGGCGAAGTGGTTGGCTCAACATCCATGGCGAGCCATCACGTTGGGTGGCGTGCTGATCGGGGTGATTACGTGGCCGGCGACCAGCTTAAAGATCGGATTGCCGAGAGAGGGTTGGTTCCCGCAAGACACAGAATCGGGTGATGGAGTGCGAGCGCTCGAGGTCATTGGCTCAAGGGGCTCTCTGCAACCAGTCCGTGTGCTGCTGCAAGCCCCCGAGGGCCAGAAGGTGGTTGGCTCGAGGTACCTGCGGGGCCTAAAGAGACTCTCCGACAGCATCAAGAACGATCCGCGCGTCGCTCAGATCAGAGGGCCGGTTGACTTCGGGACGCGGCTGTCGCTGTTCCGCTACAGCATGCTCTACAGCGACTTGGAGGCAGCCAGTGATCGCTATCCCGAATTCTTTGAGTCGTACGTATCCAGCGACGGGAACACGACTCTAATGGACGTCGTGCTGGCCGACAGCACGTCGTTGACCGGCGCCATGGACGCCGTGCGCAGGGTTAGAGGAGTGGTTACCAACGGAATTCGCGGGCTGGACTCGGTCACCGTGATGGTAACCGGCTTCGCAGCCGCGGCTGTGGACTTGCAAGAGGAGTTGCTGGCACACTTCCCACTGGTCATCGCACTCGTGTTGGGCGTGACGGCGATCATGATGTTCTTCGCCTTCCAGTCCGTTCTGGTCCCGCTCAAGGCCGTGGTCATGAACTCGCTTTCAGTCGCTGGTGCTTTCGGCCTGCTAGTGCTGGTCTTTCAACAAGGCGTGGGGGTTGAAATGTTCGGACTTAGCGGACCCACCGAAGCTGTCTATGTGGTTGTGCCTGTCCTAGTGTTCACAATCGTGTTCGGGCTTAGCATGGATTACGAGATCTTCCTTCTCTCCCGCATCAAGGAAGTATATGAGCGGACAAAGGACAACGATCAAGCAACGATGGAAGGACTGAGTGCAACTGCCTCAGTGATTACGAGCGCAGCCGCGATAATGATCATAGTTTTCGGCGTGATCGCCTTCTCGCGCGTGCTCGGTGCGCAGTTGCTTGGTTTCGGCCTCGCCGTAGCCGTGTTCCTCGACGCAACCATAATTCGAATGGTGCTCGTGCCAGCCATCATGCACATCGCCGGGCGGTGGAACTGGTGGCCAGGTATCAAAGGCGGTCAAGAAGTTTAGGCGGATCGCCCCTGCGTAAGCTTTGCCTCTTCGCTCGCCAGCCGCACCGCGAGTTCTAGTCTTCGCCCCCGCAAATCCCAGTGCCACGCCTCCGTGCGAACTCCAGTATCAACATGTTTGAGAGGCTTTTCTTGAAGCCAATCGGGGGCCATTCCCAGTCGGCGCCCAGCCGCGAGGAGGGCTCCGCGGTCGGAAGACACCAAGTGGGCCATTGGTTCGCTGTTCAGCTCAAAGCGGTGCAGCCAAAGCCCGCCCGAGAGGGCGTGCCTCATCCCGTCCCAGCGCGACTCAAACTCGCACCAGGCGTCGTCAGGTACAGGAGATGTTTCCAGGTGTGGTGGCGGAGCCTATCGGCGCAGCAGCCTCCGTGAACAAGTAGCACTGCTTCGGTGTGTCTTGGTGCGTTGCGGTGGCCGACCAGCCGGCGTTCGTGGCTTCGTTTATCGTAACGTCAACACCGGGACTGCTCTGGTAGCCCCCCGTACCCAGTGCAGCTAAGCTGCCCGCATAAGCCCCGTTGTCGTAGTAGTAAGATTCCTCAGCCAGCGCAAGATTGCGCAGATCCGCTTTCACGGACGAGACATATGCGTTCGCTCGCGAGTTGCCAAATCGGTTCACGGCAATCGACGCCACCAAACCAATTATTACTACGACGACCGTGAGTTCGATCAGCGTAAAGGCGCTCTCGGATCTCGCCACGGCACCTCGGTATAGCACCTCAACAAAGTGCTCCAAGAATCTTGGCTTCACAACCCCTTACTTCTTGGCACTCAACCAGTTAGAACCGCATCCGACCCGCGCCACCAGAGGAACGCTCAGTGCTATTGCACCTTCCATCTCGCGCTTCACTATATCTGCCACCTTATCCTCGCAGCCATGGGTAACCTCCAACACCAATTCATCGTGAACCTGAAGCAATAGGTTCGCTTCCAGGTGTTCCGCAGCCAGCTCGCGGTCGAGGTTGACCATTGCCACCTTTATCAAATCTGCGGCTGAGCCCTGAATCGGCGAGTTCATTGCCGTCCGCTCACCGAAGGCGCGAATGTTGTGATTGGAGCTCTTCAGTTCCGGTATGTACCGGCGTCTCGAGCAGATGGTTTCGACAAACCCGTCCTTTTTTGCTCGCTCAACCTGGGCATCCAGAAACTCCCGGACGCCCGAGAATCTCTCGAAGTACCGCTCGATGAAATCCCGCGCCTCATCGCGCGAGATGTCCAGCTGGCGGCTCAAAGCGAAGGGACCCTGCCCATAGATGGTTGCGAAGTTGATCGTTTTGGCTCTATCTCGCATTTCGGGAGTGACGTCGCCGGTTGCGACTTCGAAAATGATCGACGCTGTCTCACGATGTACGTCGCCACCGCGCCTAAACGCCTCGATGAGGAGCGCATCGTTCGACAAGTGCGCCAGCAGGCGCAGCTCGACCTGGGAGTAGTCAGCCACCACGAATAGGCAACCGGAGGCGGGAACGAAGCATTCACGTATCAGCTCTCCCCTCGGCGTGCGAACGGGAATGTTTTGCAAGTTGGGGTTGAAAGACGAGAGCCGCCCGGTGGTTGTTCCCACCTGATTGAAGCTGGTATGAATGCGCCCGGTCTCGGGGTTTACGCTCTCCGGTAGCGCATCCGCATATGTGGATTTTAGCTTGGAGAGCTCCCGATACTCCAGGAGCAGCGTCGGCAGCTCGAATCCCATCTCTGCCAACTGGTCGAGCACCTCGGCATCCGTAGACGGACCCGTCTTGGTTTTTTTGATTACGGGCAGTTGGAGCTTTTCAAAGAGCACGTGTCTCAGCTGAGGCGTACTACTTACGTTGAATTCCGTGCCGGCAGCCTCATAGATAGCCGTCTCAAGCCGCTGCAACTCCGTCCCAAACGATTGCGACAGCGCGGCGAGTGCTTCGAGATCAAGCGTGATGCCGAGCCACTCCATGTCCGCTAGGACACCCAAAAGGGGCAATTCGACCTCGCTTAAGAGTCTCTCGACTGATCGAGTCGCTATCCGGTCCTGTAGTTCCGATTTGAGTTTTAGCACCGCTTCGCTTCGGGCTGCTGAGAAACGGGCGGCGTCCTCTATGGGAACTTCGGGAAAGGTCCGCGCACGGCGGCCCGAGCCGAGGAGGTCACCGAGTCCTTGGACTTTATGGTTGAGATACTCGGCCGCAGTGACCTCTATGGCCTGAGACCGTCGCCCCGGATCGAGTAGGAATCCCACCAACATCGAGTCGTAGGCCATCCCTCTCAACTGAATCCCGGCCTTGCGCAGGGCCAGCAAATCGTTCTTTAGATCGTGTCCAGCTTTGGGTACTGCGGGGTCGCCAAGTAGCTCTGCCAGCCCTGAGAGCTCCGGGCTTTTTGGAGGTGGCAGGTTCTTATAGCTCCCCAGGTCGACCAGTTCACCCTGCACACCGTGCGCAAATGGTAAATACCAGGTCTCGCCCTCCCCGACTGAAAGCGACAGACCTACAAGCTCGCCTCTTATCGGTACGCTCCCAGATGTGTGGACGCTTAGCGCAATGAATTCTGCGGCCCTCGCCGCTTTGATAGCGTTGTCTATCTCGTCGACAGACGCCACGATCGAATACGGTGCCCGGAGCTCCGTGCGGTCCGACTTGGGTAACCTCTGAATCAGCGAGTCGTCTATCTCGTCGACAGACGCAACGATCGAATGCGGTGCCCGGGGCTCCGTGTGGTCCGGCTTGGGTAACTTCTGAATCAGCGAATGGAACTCGAGCTCGCCGAACAACCGGTGTAGCTCCTCCCAGTCAGGGCTGGCTGCTCTTAATTCATCCAGATCGAGCTCGACCGGAACGTCCCTTTTTATTGTCACGAGCTTCCGGCTGAGAAGAGCATTCTCCGCTTCGACCAGCAAGGCTTCACGAGCTCGCTTCCCAGAAACATTAGCGGCGTTCTCGAGAATGGACTCCAAGCTCCCGTAGCTCTCAATAAGCTTCTGAGCTGTTTTCGGACCGATGCCTCTGACGCCTGGAACGTTGTCCGATGAATCGCCAACGAGCGCCAGGAAATCGACCACTTGTTCAGGCTGAACACCGAGACGTTCGTGGGCGTTCTCTGTCGTCACGAGCTGTTCGTCTACCGCGGCAGGACCGCGGCGCCCAGGATTCAGCAGCGAAACGTGGGGTGAAACGAGCTGATAGAAGTCTTTGTCTCCGGAGACGATCACAACGTCTAGGCGCGAGTGGGCACGCTCGGCCAACGTTCCGATAACGTCATCGGCCTCGTAACCATCAACGGAGACAAGGCGTACGGAGAACGCACCTAGCAAGTCTTCGATCCGAGCCACCGAGCGGTCGAAGTCTTCCTGTAATTCATCGTCTAACTTCTCTCTCGTAGCCTTGTACTCTGGATAGTAGTCGGTTCGAAAAGAGCTCCCTGCATCGTGCACCCAGGCTACATACTCAGGCTTCTGTTCCTCGAAGAGTCTGAAGAGAAAGTTGGCGACACCCCATGTGGCGGATGTGTTCTCGCCATGACTGGTCGTTAGCGGCCGCCCTATCATCGCAAAGAAAGCGCGATAGATGAGTGCGTAACCGTCAACTAGAAATAATCGTTCCCGTCGCCCAGCCATCTGGGCTGGAAGATACAAAGAAACGCCCCGCCGAATCTCCGGCGGGGCGCTCCAAACAAGACGGCCAAAATTTGGCTAGATCTTCACGACGTTACCGGCGTGGAGACCTTTCTCGCCGTTAACTAGTTCAAATTCAACTTTTTGGCCTTCAATCAGAGTCTTGAACCCGTCCATCTGAATAGCCGAAAAGTGTACGAACACATCTTCACCTTCCGAATTTTCGATGAACCCGTACCCCTTTGAATCATTGAACCACTTAACCATCCCTTGCGCCATTACTGCGACCTCCTGGAAAGGATACTTGAGCACTCGTCATTGACACGCCGGGCTCCAGCGCAAACCTATTTTGCACCGCCGTTTCCGCGGCTGTCAAGACAGCACCCAGACCACCGCGGCCACACCCGGTGCAACCACCAGATTGTCGTCGAGAACCGGCCATCGCTCAAGCGCGGCCGCCGTGATTCCCGCGGCTAGGCAGTTGGGCCAGGCCAACCCAACGACGGCACAGAGCACGAACGTGGCTGCGAGGGCGGCAAGTGTACCCGGCAGGGTTTTGACCTCCCGCGCACCGCCCCAGCGAGAACCAATAGCCGAAGCCGCGGGGTCAGCAAGAGCGCCAGCGAGGATGCCTACAATGGGGGCGGGAAGTGGGAACCAGGATGCAACCGCGTATCCCAGCGTCAACCAGCCAGCGCCGCTAACTCTATGCTCTTCAGTAGCGCGATAGACCGGAACCAGCTTGTAGAGCTTCTCCCGAAAAGGCTTCGATCGGAGCCGCGCCAGCTCCAAGGCGGTCATCGCGATGAGAGCAGCCAGCAGCAGGTATCGGAGAAGCTCCCACGACACCAAGACAGCAAGTAGCACAAGGGAGCTAGAGGCGTGAATTAGCCGTCTAAGATCCGGTCTCGTCACTAGCCGGCAGTTCCGTTTTCGGCGGATAAAGAGCCCCGTAAAGATCGCGGTTACGGAGCACAGTCTTTATGTAGCCGCGGGTTTCCTCGAAAGGGATGCTCTCAATGAACTCAACCGGGTCGTATGCGCGGGAAAGCGCGCGCCGCCAGCGCGCCAGGTTACCCGCACCCGCGTTGTACGCCGCCAAGGCCAGCACAACATCGCCGTCAAACCTGCGGAGAAGGCCTGAAAGGTGGACCGTTCCGACATGTACATTGGCGTCGGCCACTGCTAGCAGCCGCTCGTTCCAGCCAACTCCCGCCCGCCTGGCTACCTCCCTCGCCGTTGCCGGCATGAGCTGCATCAACCCCCGGGCTCCGGCTCTCGAGGTAGCGTCTTGAGTGAAGTAAGATTCCTGTCGTATAATGGCCGCCACCAGATAGCGATCCAGATTCTGCTTGGCAGCCTCCCGCTCAATCAATTCCCGGAAGGGCCAGGGGAAGACAGCTCGGAGAACTCTTGGATCGTTGAGTGTAAGAGCTGCGGCAGCACTCCAGCCAGCAGAAATCGCTTCAGACGCGCGTCCCCGCAAAACCAACCCCGCGGATAGCTCGAGCAACTCCTCCCCGTCGAGCCCGGCTTCTTGAGCCATGTACTGAACTAACTCGTCGGCCTCTGTCTCCAGGTATGACTCATCCAAGAAGTCGAGTTGAACCAGGGCGCTCCGCACCCGCTCGCTGCGGTGAGCAACCTCCGGTGCCGGAGCAATTGAAAGTTTTGCAGAAAGCAGCTGCCGTGCGAGCAGCCCGTAATAACCCAGTGAGTCCGAGCGAGCGAGCTCCCGCCACCTGCGAGTGGCTAGCGTGCTATCTCCCTGATTTTGGAGCAAGCGAGCAAGCTGATACATCACCTCGGGTGCACCAGGATGTTGTCGCAGCTCTTCCTCGTACCAGGCACGAGCGAGCAATGTGTCCGCACCGATCAGAGCAATTTCGGCCAGTCGCCTGCGAGCTTGGGAGGCATACCTGCTGGCCGGCCACCTGTCGGCCACCTTGCTAAAGGCACTGTCGGCTTCGGGCACCCTCCCGCGACGTTCAAGCCAATCGGCGACGGCGTACACGGCCCGTGACGCGAGAGGGCTGTTTGGGAAACTGTCAGCGAATTCTGAGAGAAGACTTATGGCCGAATCAAATCGTCCGGACCTGAGGAGCAACCTCCCCCGATGGAACCGGGCTCGCCGGCCGCTGATCCCGCTGTCCCTGGCGGCCGCCGCGTACGCTGTTGCCGCCGCGGCGTTTCTCCGGAGGCGCTGGCGCACTGAGCCAAGCAGAAAGAGAGTACCCGCGCTCGAATCGCCGCTCTCCGTCGCAAGCTCCAGGTATCCGACAGCCCGAGCGTTCTCGCCCGCGTGAGCCAGAGCTCCTCCGAGCGCTGCGAAATCCTCCGCGGTCTGCGGAGCCAGAGATTCTTCCGCAAACCGGATAGAGGCGGCCCGCGTTGAATCATCGAGAGACATCAGCCCCAGCAGAATTAAAGTTCGGGCACGGGTGGAATCGTTCTGAGTCGCGGCGAGCGCCGCGGCCCTGGCATATAGACCCGCGCTACGGTACACGGAATCAGCGCGCCCGTAGTCGCCGATGCGGGTGTAAAGGTCAGCTCTGACGGATTTACTTCTGCGCTCCGCAGGTGGCGGGGATCGATCAAGCAGAGAAAATGCGCGCTCGATATCCAGCGTAACGCTGGCTTCCCGCAAGGCGAGCCACCGGGTGAGCGACGGCAGGGGTAACGCGGCAGCCGCGGCGCTATAGGACTCTGCGGCCCGCTCGAAATTCCGCACCCTCTCGTGCGCCACGGCAACTCGGGTGAGAAGCACACCCCGCTGGCCTTCAGACGTAAGGCCTGCAGCCTCTGAGAATAGGGACGCGGCTGCTGTAAAATTGCCGAGCGAATACTGGATCTCACCCCCCAACTGCAGGTACGCCATTGGATCGGCTTGATCTGTGTCAATCCGCTCCCAAATCTCCGAAGCGCGCTCTCCATACCCGACCTCCAACGCAGCCTCGGCTACAGCGAGCAAACTGTCGGCGGGTAAACTGTCACCCCAATTAACCCGGGAAGCCTCGACGGCGTGCCATGGACCTGCGGAGCCAGATTGCTGCACTGCCTGAGATTGGTTGCTACAAACGGGGGCTAGGAACCAGAGAAGAATGATCGAGCGTGCGATCACACAGCTACCCCCGGCGAAGGCGGTTTAGAACCCTCTGATAGTCTGCACGGGAGCGGTCCGTTAACCTGAAGTCGTCGAGGCCTGTGTGGTCCACGAACTCAAGCAACAGTCTTTCGGTGATATAGGTCCACCGGATGATCCGTATCGGACTCTGCGGGTCGGGGAAGGGCTCGAAGGTTTCGTCCGGCATCCCGAGCGTAATGAAGATCTCGCCCCTGTCTGTAAGCCAACCCGCCAGCCGAGTTTCCGGAAACAACTCGTTCGCTTCATTAAGTCGGGCGAAATAATCGTTCAGCCCTTCGTGCTGTGCCGTCAGCACGTCAGGATCTGTCACCTCCCAGAACTCACGCCAGAGAGTGACACGCTCGTCTGCGGTTGCTTCCCTCATGGCATTCAATGTTTCTGGAGGAGCAAAATAACGCAGCAGCGAGAGCATGTCCTCGAAGTTAGTGACTATCCACTGATCGGAGAAACTCACGAGCACCAGAGTGGAAGTAGTGTCGACCCCGTCTTCGAGAACAGCCTCGAATCTGAGTTGCCCAACTGGTAGTTGCGCAGCGTCGACTTCGAGCACTACGCTGCGCACATCACCGTTACCAACGAGTTCAGCGTTCTGCGATAACACCAGATTCCCTTGCTCGACGGAGAATGCATTCAGGGTCACCGCGGAGCGGGGGGGGGTATGGTAGCCTTCAATGTAGAACTTCACCGTATCGCGACCATAAGGAACCGTAGCACGAGAGTTCACGCTGAGATCAGGTCTCCCCCTGAACGTTGACCTTGCCTGTGTTCCACCAATGACGGGTATCAGGGACGAGAGAGAGGGACGGCTGGTGAACCTAGGTACTTCGACGGAAGCTTCAGACTGTGCTGCGACACCGCTTCGTACATCTTCAACGCGGATAGTCAGGGCCGTGGCGCCGGGAGGCACCAAAATGAAATCCTGATAGACTATTCTGCTGTCACCCAACGTTTCCCTGAATGACGCAACCGTAACCGATTCCGCATCGGAGACGCGCGCGATCTCCTCACCCTCTCCACCGCGAAACACCGCGTCGACGCGGTACGTGGCAATGAAATCTGACGCTCCACGCCTGAAGGAGAGGGATCGGTTAGAGAACGTCAGCGAAAGCAGCCCTAGGGATGAGTCAGGATTCGCTCCGGCCAAATACCTTATCGCGGCCACGAACGGCAACGGCTCGCCGTGCGTTATGAACCCCATATTCCCGTACGCGGTTGTGGGGTCGAACATCTTCGGAACCAGCAAGTTCGGATCTGCGGCTGGGGTTGACCCCACTCGCCGCCATTGCCCGCAAGATCCCAGCGCTAGCGCGGTCAGGCAAATGGCCACGACGCGCTGACGAATTGAAAATCTGGTGAACATTCTCAGTCTACCTTATCGCGCGACTTGATGGACTTCAAGTTTTGTCGTTACTTTCGCGACCATGCCTATCGAGAATCTCGCGGGCCGGTCCGTAGCAGATTTCCGCCTGGTTGAACGGATCGGAGAGGGCGGAACCGCCACCGTCTACAAAGCTGAACAAAGCGACGGCTCGATCTGTGCCGTTAAGATTCTGAGAGAACGCTTTCGGCGCGATGAGACCGCCGTGAAACGCTTTCTTCGCGAGGCCGGCTACGGGGCCAGGGTCGACCACCGATCAGTGGCGAGAACTTACAAGTATGGTGAAGCGGACGATTTGTATTATCTGGCGCTGGAGTGGGTAAACGGTGTTCCGCTTTCAAAGTACATCAGCAGTGCGGGGCGGATCGATCCACCGGTAGTAGCGGACATCGTCGGACAAATCGCCGGGGCGATCGATGCATCGCACGCTGCAGGCATCATCCACCGCGACCTCAAGCCTGATAACATCATGTACGACCCCGAAACCCATACGGCAAAACTGCTGGACTTCGGGATAGCCCGAGACGCTCAGCTCGACCCAGCGGATCGACTTACCCGAGCCGGTTTCTTTGTGGGCACACTCCAGTATGTGGCTCCAGAAGCACTGTCAGGGGAGCTTGTCGGTGAGAGCGCAGACACCTACAGTCTCGCGAAAATCACTTACCACATGCTCACAGCCGCAAGCCCCCACCAGGGCGGTTCGCCAAGAGAGTTATTTCAGCAACTTCTTCAAGCGGACCCCATCCCCCTCAATCAGGCAGTAAGAGGTGTCAGGTTCCCCGCCGCTCTTGCGACGGCTGTGATGCGTGGACTAGCCCGGAGACCGGCAGACAGACAGCCAACGGTCCTGGATTTCGCTCGCCAGGTGGCGGAGAGTGCGTCCCAGGAACCTGGTGGGAGTCGGATACTGGAGAGGGTCAAAGCCCTATTCGCAAGGGATTAGATCAGTAGTTGTCATCACTACAACTACCCAATAAATGGCGTGGAGCCGGATAACCACGAGTCACTCAGATCTCGGCTCGCCGACCTGCTAAGCCATAAATCGGTGCAGTTAGGTGAGTTCAAGCTGAGCTCGGGCCAGCACTCGAACTTTTACATCGACGCCCGGCTGAGTACGATGTCCGCCGGCGGTCTCGACCTCATCGGCAGACTGGGTCTGTGGGTCATCCGAGATGCGGGATGGCGAGTCGACACCGTTGGCGGTCTTACCCTGGGGGCCGACCCCGTTGCATATGCCCTAGCCCTGGCTAGTCGGGCGGAGCCACCGGAATTCGACGCCTTCACCGTGAGAAAAAACTCAAAGCGTCACGGTACGGGTAAGGCAATCGAGGGTTGCCTGCGGCCTGGCGCCACCGCGCTCGTAGTTGAGGACGTCATAACAACTGGATCCTCAGCCATCCGTGCGATCGAGGCTGTCGAGGCAAGCGGGGCAACCGTGTGCGGAGTACTTGCGGTGGTCGACCGAGATCAAGGCGGAGTGACAGCTCTAGAATCAGCGGGTTATACGGTCCGCACGCTCCTCACACTAGCCGATCTGGGTTTACCGACAGAATAGAGGAGTCGCCCCACCGCCGCGACCTTCCACTCAATTGCGTCCGAGCATTACCCCTGTTTCAAGTGGATGGAAGGCTCGAAACCGCGAGCGAAATGGGGCGACGAAATTGTCGACGAAGACATCGATCTCGGCGCTTAGGTTGCATGTCTTTCGGAACTTGCCTGCAGTGACCCCTTTGAGCGCCTTCAAGTGCCTGCTGAAGCTCTGGGGTGAGGAATAGTCGAGCCGATAGGCAACATCTGCGATCGAAAGCCCCGCGTCCTCCAGCAACGCAGCGGCGTGGAGCGCCCTGACTGCTGAGAGAAACCTCTTGGGCGAAGGAAGACCCGCTCTAAAGAACCGCGACATGAACGTGCTTGGTCTAACAGCCAACCGCCGGCACAGCGACCTCACAGTGGTCAGATCGGGCGATAGTGTCACAAGGACTTCGAAGAAATAAGTGAAATCCTCTGTTGCATCTTCAAGCTGCGGAAGGACACGCCCCAAGATGACCGCGGTTGCGGGGGAGACTGGATCAACCAGAATATTCCGTAGGTTGCTCCAGCCCTCTCGCACAGTCACATCCACCATGTGTTTGACGCCCGTCACGCCTAGCCTGAGCAGCCCTTCGCTTGACGCGGAGCTGTGTGACGACACCAGTGCCACGGTCGGTATACTGGGGAATCCCCTGATCAGCGAGGCGACTCCACTAAGTTGACGTTGCACAACGTGTTCCGGAGAGATCAGAATTGCACTCACAGGCTTTTCGCGCACCGCACGAATGACGTCGGTCACTGTGGCGGCGTGGAGAGCGGAGAAGCGACCTCCTGTGGCGGCATCGACTCTGGAGCGCATCTCAGGTCCCACTACCGTCACGACAGTAGCATGTTTTCGAACTGCGATCATACCTGCCTCTGGGCTACAACTCGCGGGCAGAGTGCACTCTCGCGTTCAACGTAGGTTCAACGCCCCTCAGCGGAGGGATCAAACTGCGGCGGGCATTCGCCGCTTAATTGCTTATGTTTACTGCGGTTGAAGAAGGTGGGGCGGGATGGTCGCGGCCGGTCTGGCGATCGGTCGAGGAAAGTCCGAGCTCCGCAGGGCAGACCGCCAGGTAACACCTGGGCGCCGAGAGGCGACGGACAGGGCCACAGAAAACATACCGCCCGTTTCGGGCAAGGGTGAAAAGGTGGGGTAAGAGCCCACCGCGCGCCTGGTAACAGGCGTGGCACGGCAACCCCCGGTTGGAGCAAGGCCAAATAGGCGGCGAGGCTTGGCCCGGGCCGCGCTGAGCCGCGGGTAGACCGCTCGAGGCACCGAGTGATCGGTGTCCTAGATAGATGACCATCCGTCCGGCACCGCCGGACGAACAGAACTCGGCTTACGGCCTCACCTTCCTCGCCCACCGGTTGCCCAGCAACTGACCCTATAACATTAACTTACGGACACCAAGGTTTAATAAACGGTGGAATCCAAGCCATACCCCGAATCGTGGGATAAGGTAGCCGAGCTACGGGTGTTCCGGACAACTCCAAGTCAGTGGGCCAAGCTCATCTCTTGGCGAAACGAGATGAAGCGGAAGGGTTGGAAGCTCCTCAAGGTCTCTACTGAGAAAACCGAAATGACTGCCGTTTTTGGTCGCACACGCGAAGGACTCGGAAATCCCGCCAGCTGAGCCACCGCCCAAATTGCATGCGCCGGCCACACCAGATGCTATCGTCCGGCTGCCCATCGAACGCTCCCAAGTCGGACAGATTTTCCTGAGGCCAAAGACGATCGGGTTGCACGTCATTGTCGCGCTTGCCCTCGCGACATCCACCGACAATGGCAGCGCCCAGGTAGGCGAGCCCCGGTCCAGGGCTTACGATTTCGCTTCGACGTCGACTGATGTCCGCGCTGCGTGGTCCAACCCTGCAGGACTTTCGATGATCCCGGAGGCATCCGTAATGCTCGAGGCACGGCTGGATTTCCCCGAAGGATCCGATACGCGGATCGGGCAATATTCCCTCGGCTTTAGCTCTCGCGGACTCGCCTTGGTTTTCCAGAAGGATCGATTCCTCAACGGATTCACCGGAAGTACGTACAGATTAGGGCTGAGTTCTCCGTTCGAACTGGGAGCGGTTGGCCTAGCGATTAGTCTGTACCACGGAAGCGGTGACAACAAGCGGGACGCTGACGTGGGGGTGAGACTTCGTCCTAGGGAAGCATTCGACTTCGGTTTCGTGATTAGGCACATCGGCCGGCCCACGGTGCGAGGCGAGACTCTACCTCTCACCGCAGTCGGTAGCGTTAACTTCACGCCGTGGCAGCGGACCTCCTTCGCGGCGGAAATAACCGCGGCAGAGCGCACTAGCGACTCCGACGTTGAGTTGGGTTATAGGCTGAGGGGGGCGATCTCGCACCCTCGGCTCCGCGCGGGAGGGTTGGTGCTATTGGAGTTGGACGACGGTCTCAGCCTCGTCCGCCTGCATATTGGTATCTCGCTCGGCGACGCCTCGGTAGTTTCACTCGGGACGGTGGTTCAAGAGCCCCGGTCCCGGCTTCAGACCGTTAGTTTTACTGGGGTGGCGTCCCGAATCCTCAGGCCTATTCCGTAGCGTCAGTCCACGAGCCTCAGCGGCATGACCAAGCAGAGGTAGGACGCCGGGTCATCCCACCCCACCGGCTCAATCGTAGTAGCCCGCTCAGGGCCCTTCATGCTGAATTGGATCTCCTCAGTGGGCATCCATTTTAGAATTTCCAACACGTAGTTAGCGTTGAACCCTATTTCGATCGGCTCCCCTTCGTAAGAAACAGCAATTTCGTCTTGAGCTTCACCCAGATCCGGGGTGCTAACCGAAAACTGGAGCATGCCCGAGCTGAAGGCGAGGCGTACCCTGTGCGTCTGATCGCTCGCAACTACCCCAACTCTCCGTATTGCTGACGCCAGCGCCTGCTTATCGATCGTAGCAATCTTGTCGTTCTCGCGCGGTATTACCTGCTCGTAGTTCGGATAGGGTCCCTCAATCAGACGCGTGTAGACTCTGGTGGATCCGCATCTAAATCCTAGGTGATTCTCGCTCTTGGCAATCTCCACCTCGTCCTGTGGGCCAAAGAGTTTACGGATCTGCTCCAGTGCCTTAGGCGGAACGATTAGTTCCGAGCTCGCTGACGTCCCCTTCACCGAAACACCCATCTTTGCCAGACGATGTCCATTTGTCGCGATCATCCTCATCTGGTCTTCGGCCAACTCCCATAAAACACCGTTCAGGATCGGACGACTCTCCTCCGTAGAGGCAGCAAATGTTACATGACTGATCAACTTATGCAGGTCTGAACAACTCACCTTCCAGCAGTCTGCAAAATCCACTGCTGGGAAAGTGGGAAACTCATCCTTGGGGATCCCCAACAGCTTGAACCGTGACCGGCCGCACTCGAGATTCACCTGTTGTTCGCCACCGGCGGTTACTCGAATCGCAGCGGTTGGCAGCTCCTTAACAATCTCGACTAACTTCTTGGCAGGCAGCGTGAGAGAACCCTCACTATCCACTTCCGCCGCCACGACAGTACTAACAGCGATATCGAGATCCGTACCCGAAAGCCTGACTCCGGCATCTGTAGCTTCGATAAGTATGTTCGAGAGCACGGGAAGGGTTGTTCTAGTAGGTATACTTGCAGCCACTGCCGTCAGGCCTTCGTGAAGATGATCTCGTGTTATCGTAAACTTCATCCGGTGCTCTCTCTTATTCTTATACTATCACTATGCCATATATATCTAACTAGTAGTACTAGTAGGGTCTCTTGAAATCTGGAAAGAATTACCAACCTGTTACCAGCAATTAGTTTCCCGCCGCCGCGGTTGTTGGAAGAATGTAGACTTTGTTTATGTTCCGTCGACGTCGCTCGCCTCTATTCCAACGATTCCCCAGCTACCAACAATCATTATCAACTTTCTGAATTAAGGTGCCGACAACTCGCGGCTAGCAAGGCTTACGCGGTCCTTGAACTGGCGGTCTGTCTTCATAACACGCTCGACCTTACCCACACTGTGGATGACCGTCGAGTGATCCCGGCCTCCAAAAGCTTGGCCTATCTCGACAAGCTGCATCCCTAGGAGATTACGTGCTAGGAACATTGCTACCTGCCGAGGTGTCGTGAGTGACTTTGTTCTGGACTTGGAGCGGAGCCCCTCCGGTGTGACACCCCAACGGCGGGCGACTACCTCCTGCACGCGGTCAACGCTGGGTACGGCCAGGGGCATGCCCCCCGACAGTTCCTCACCATGACGGATCTTGTCGCTGAGAGCCTCCCTCGCGAGCTCAATAGTTACCTCTCGGTGCTTTAGCGAGGCGTAAAGAAGCAGCTTGATTATGCAGCCCTCAAGCTCTCTGACCGAGCTGCGCACGTGCTCAGCAATGAAACGCATCACATCATCCGGAATTGTGAGTTCCAGGTTATCCTGTTGCGCCTTTTTCCGGAGGATAGCGATGCGGTGCTCGAGATCTGGCTGACTGACATCCGTGACCATTCCCCACTCGAAGCGACTCACCAATCGTGACTCTAGGCCAGGAATCTCTGTTGGGCCCCGGTCGGAGGTGAGCACGATCTGCTTGCCAGCTTCGTGCAAGGCGTTGAAAGTGTGGAAGAACTCCTCCTGGGTCATCTCCTTTCCCTCTAGGAAGTGTACGTCGTCAACCAGGAAGATCTCTATGTCGGATCGGTAACGCTTCCTAAACTCGGGCATCTTCCGACCGTGGATGCTCTCGATCACCTCGTTGGTGAACTGCTCGGCACCCATGTAGACGACCTGCGCGGTTTCGTTCTTCTGAAGGAGCGCATGGGCTATGGCCTGCATCAGGTGTGTCTTGCCGAGTCCAGTGGCGCCGTAGATGAAAAGCGGGTTGTATGTCTTTCCGGGGGCCTCTGCCACTGCATGTGCTGCGGCCGCGGCCAGCTCGTTCGACCTACCGATCACGAAACTGGCAAAGGTGTAGCGCTCGTTGAGCGGACGGCCCACTTTTCCCGCCGCCGAGCGACCCTCGCTCCTGGGTGGAACCCACAGATCCATCTGAGGCCGCTTAGATTGCTCTTCCTGCACTTTGAACTCGATCTCCAACTCGGTTCCGAGGACTTCGTTGGCGATTCTCTTGAGCAAGTTGCTGTGCTTGGAAGCGTTCCACTCGACGGCGAACTGGTCAGGCGCCCCTAGGACGAGCTGCCCATCCTCTAGAGAGATTGGTTCGGCAGGTTCCAGCCAGGTCCGAACCGTTGCGTGAGGAAGTTCTTTTTTTGCTTCGGCAACGAGGCGGGACCACGCCTCTCTGGCTGAAAGGTTAGCTGGCATCTAGTTCATGAAGTGCTCGTAGGTACGAAAGGGCGCAAGATTTTATTACTACGGTGTGGAAAAGTCAACCTTGACCAAGAGCTATTCTTGCAGGTAGCTTACCCCGCCCGGAAACGAAGTTGAGAAACGGGAGATCAAGTCTCCATGCCTGTCGTAAGTTAGGTAGCCAAGAGAGATGAAACCGACGTATCGACCCCGCAACAGGCGGCGCGCAAACAAACACGGTTTTCGTGCCCGCATGAGCACGCGCTGGGGTCGCGCTGTGATCAATAGGCGACGGAAGAAGGGTCGGAAGAAGCTTACCGTAAGAATACCGTCCAAACATGGGGGAAGCTGACGTCCGAAGGGTTACCGCGGACATGGCGACTCACTTTAGGGAGGGAAATTCGAGCTGTTCTGCATCACGGCCGCCGTCGCCGCTCCGGCCCGTTCGAGCTGTCATGGACGCCGAATGATTGTGGCCACCCCCGCGTCGGCCTCGTGGTTCCTAAGTATGGAGCTTCAGCTGTAGACCGAAACAAGATTAGGCGAAGGCTCCGCGAGATTCTGAGGCGCAGGGTTCTTCCCAACCTACCTCCCGTAGATCTAGTGGTTCGATCCCGTAAGGAAGCCTACCAGCTGAGTAGGGAGAAGTTGTCGAATGAACTGGAATCATGGCACCGATTCTTAGCGGAGTAGCTGGGTTGCCGGGTCTGCTGGCCATCGGGCTCGTTAGGGCCTATCAGGTGATGGCCTCGCCGTTCCCTTCGCCTTGCAGGTACCAACCAACCTGCTCTACATATGCCCTCGACGCGCTGCGCAAATACGGGTTGATGCGGGGTTCGTGGTTGGTTATGAGGCGGATTCTTCGCTGCCACCCCTTTAGCCGCGGCGGGATTGACCTAGTTCCGTAGAGAGAACGATGGATCGTCGTATACTCTTAGCCATCGCCCTTATGCTCGTCGTGGCGGTGCTTCCCTCGATTTTGTTCCCACCTAAGCCGGGCCCACGCCCAGAGGTTGTTCCGGCCGATACGGTCTTTGGGCGGGAACCGGGAGGCGCACCCGCGATCGCTGCAGACACCGTCGTGACAGAGGTGTCCGTCCTACCCGTCGGGGAAGCTCAGGTCACGGCCGCGGTGGAAGCGGAACCGGTAGTGGTCTATTCACCCATCTATCGCTTCGAGTTTTCCCCCCGGGGTGCGCAGCTCTCTGGAGCAACTCTGTATGAGTACAGATCGTTCGTCTCTGGCGATTCAGGGTACGCCAACGTGATCCCGGAAGGCGCCGATTTCCTTGCCTACAGCCTGCTGTTAGGCGCCGACACGGTGCCTCTGAGAAACTGGTTGTTTGAGCCTTCAGACGACTCCGTGATCGTTGGGCCCGAGGGAGCAGCCATCACCTGGGTAGCGCGAAGGGGGGGAGTTCAGATCACCCTGCAATATCGGTTTCAGCCAGACAGGTATCTGTTTGATGTTGCGGGTCGGATCGATGTTGTACGCCAGGGCGGTCGTGTTGGCGGTGAAGCCGGTCTCGTGCTGGTAGGTCTCGGACCCAGGTTGAGGGCCACGGAAGTCGACACAGCTGGCGATTTTCGCTCGTATGGGGTCGTGACTAAAGCAAACTCGACTGAAAACCTCAAGTTCAGTTCGCTAGACCCGGGCGAGCGCAAGGAGCTACCCGGACCTTTCGAGTGGGTGGCGATCAAGTCTAAGTATTTCGTCGCGGCGATACTCACGATTGAAGAAGGCGAACCGAGGTTGGGGGGAGCAGTTGCGACGGGTGGGATGCGAACCGGGAAATTTGCGACCAACACACGCGTAGAAGTCACACTTCCGGCGCCCGGCGGCAGGTTCGGCCACTCAGTGTACGTGGGCCCCCAGGAGTTTCGACGACTGGCAAGGATTGGTCACGATTTAACAGAGGTGAATCCGTACGGCTGGATTCTCAGGCCAGTGATACAGCCCTTTACGGCTCTCATCGTCAAGATCCTTCTGTGGATGCATGAGAACCTGAGGCTGGCTTACGGGTGGGTTCTCATCGTCTTCGGCATCGCCGTCAGATTGCTGCTCTGGCCGCTCAACCAGAAGGCCATGCGCTCCGGCGTTGCCATGCAGGCTCTGCAGCCGGAGATAAAGACTCTCCAAAAGCAGTACAAGGACGAACCTCAAAAAATGCAGCAGGAGCTCATGAAGCTATATAAGCAGCACGGCGTTAACCCGTTGGGGGGATGCTTGCCTATGCTGCTGCCTATGCCAATACTTTTTGCGCTCTTCTTCGTGTTTCAGAACACGATCGAGCTCCGCGGAGCGCCGTTTCTCTGGCTCCCGGATCTTGCCAGGCCAGACCCACTGTTCGTAATCCCGATCGTGATGGGCGCGTCCATGTACGTGCTTTTCAAAATCGGGCAGATCGGGGTTCCCCCGAATCCTCAGGCGAAGATGATGTTGTACCTAATGCCCGGGATGTTTCTAGTAATTGGCATCAACTTTCCGGCGGGCCTCAACCTCTACTACGCAGTGAGCAACGTGGCCAGTCTTCCCCAGCAGTGGCTCATTGCTCGTGAGAGGCTGAGACGGACGGGGAAATCGGGTAGCTAGGTTCGGGTTGGTCCGGCAGCTTTAGTCGTACAGCCATGCTGTCAGATGTCATCGTTGCCCTAGCCACCCCACCGGGTCGCTCCGCACTTGCGACCATCAGGGTCAGCGGCGCCGCCGCCCTTGCTTGCGTGGCTGAAGTGCTTGTTTCCTTCAAGGCGGAACCGCCCCGGCAGACAAGGCTCACACGAGCCGTTCATCCCAAGACTCGGGAAGTGCTGGACGAGGTGCTGTACGTGTCGTATGCGGCTCCGGCGTCGTTTACGGGCGAGGATTTGGTCGAGATATCTACGCATGGCGGCTTCCTGGTACCCACTGGAGTCGTGGAAGCGCTGATCGCCGCTGGTGCCCGGCAGGCAAGACCAGGCGAATTCACGATGCGAGCGGTTCTCCATGGAAAGATGGATCTGCTTCAGGCTGAGGCCGTGGGGGATTTGGTCGACGCCAGCGCGCCTGCTCAGAGAAAGATGGCATTGCACCAGTTGGATCGGGGACTTTCTACGAGGCTTGAGAAACTCCGCGATGGCGTTCTCGAGCTTGAAGCCCTGATCTCCTACGACATCGATTTTCCCGAAGAGGACAGTGGACCGGTAGATCCGGAAAAGGTCCGGGCACTGACTGATGCGCTGCACGAATCGCTCAGCGGGCTGCTGAGTACCGCGGAGGAGGGTGAGCGTGTTAGAGAAGGAGCTTTGGCGGTTATCGCGGGGCGACCAAACGTCGGCAAATCTTCGCTCTTCAACGCACTTCTTGGCCAGGAACGGGCGATCGTGACAGAGATTCCCGGTACGACCCGCGACACGATAGAGGGTAACGTGACCTGTTCTGGATTCCCTTTTCGATTGGCTGATACTGCTGGACTGCGCGAGAGTGATGACCGGGTGGAGACGCTAGGGATCGAGGTGAGCCGGAAGTACATAGGCTCGGCCGACGTCGTGATACTGTGCGTAGAAGCGGGAGACGAGATGACGACCGAGGAAACCGACTTCCTGGGGTCGGTGTCTGTTCCAGTTCTGGTAGCGCGGACCAAGAGCGATATGACGGACTTGCGAGGTGACGGAGTAGGAGTACGGGTGTCGGCTGTTACCGGCGAAGGGATTGAGGAGTTGAGAACCACACTGGCGGAGGCTGCCTTTCGGACGTTAGCGCTCCAGGCTGACTACGAACCAGTGCTGACCCGTGCCCGGCACCGCGCGGCGATCGGATGCGCTCGAGACGAGCTGGAAAGTTTCGCGACGGCTCGCTCTGCCCGCATTGAGGCCGTCGTCGCGGCCACACATCTTAGGGCGGCGGTTACCGCTCTTGAGAATGTAATTGGGGTGGTGACCACGGAAGACGTGTTGGAGCGGATTTTCTCCAAGTTTTGCGTGGGTAAGTAGGTTTGGTCAGGCTGTGTGGAGCTTCGTTGCGAGGTCGTCGGCATCGAGGCACTCTTGAGCGGAGGCTCGCAACGCCCGCGCTATGCCGCGTTGAGCCACCAGCGATTCAACCATCCGGTAACCCAAGTAGTAACCGGCCCGCTGCGGGATGATCTTGCCGCCAACCATCCGGGAAGCCGGACTCACCCCGCCGGACAGGTAGCGCAGCCGATACCCCAGACCGGTTAGACCGAACTCTTTCGCTACTTCGCTCCGCAAGAAAGCTTCCAGTTCGCGGAGGCGGCGGTATTGCCGGCGTCCGTATCCCAAGTAATCGCACGGATCGCGATCGGGTACGCTCTTGCTGGAGGCCCGAATCGCGAGTCCTTCGTTGACCAGAAGTTCGATTAAGGTGACGTTGCTCCCGGTCTCCCAGTAGTCGTAGAATCCGCCCGTTTGCGCTACGAGCTTGGCTATTTCGCTCGCGCTCGAGGGCGAGGTATAGCGCACCGCATGCGCGAGCTCGTGGGCAATCCAGATCGGAATGAGTTCGGGGGACAGTCCTAGTCCGTATGTTTCCGGATTTGCCCGTCCGGTGAAGTGTTCGAGACAGACGAAAGCCACACCGCGGCCGTCCACAACGAGCTCGCCGGCGTTGGCGCCACCAACTCCTACCATGAGGTAGGTATCGACATCGGAGTCGATCTCGTACAGTTCCTCGCACCGTGAGATTGTCTCGCTCGCCAGCACTGTGATGTCGACCTCGCTGAGGAGTTCTCTGAGGTCGGATCTGTCTGCTGCGAGTGTCCTGCTGATAACCTCGTCCACATGGGGACTGGTCAAGTCGAGTACGTAGTTGTGCCAATAAGCGGAAAGGATTGCGCGATGCTCGTCGAGGTACCGATGGTAGGCTTCCAGTGGATCTGGCGCCTCTAAAAGGGCGAGAAACTCCGGGACCAGATTTATCAGCATCCGAGCGCCCCCAATTTCATGGGATGCTCCCGCTGAGACAAGTCCCAAGTTAGTCGAATCTTACATTGACTCGAGAGATGGCCGTTTCTTGGTTTCCAATCTGGTCGCGGATGCGCAAAACAATGTTGTAGTTACCCTCGGGGATGCGACCCGGCTCGATTATCATGTTTTCGACAACTGTTTCTTGCCAGGGGGTTCGCCGGGTGAACGCAAAACTTATGTAAGTATCGTCGTCCGTTTTCTGGAAGGTGTATTCGACGTAGTATTCTGCTGCGCGCCCGTCAGCCTGCAACTCGTAGATCTCGGAATACAACTTGACCGCGGAATCGGTCGGAAATCTAAGATCTACGGGCATGGACTTGGCGGAGGCCTTGCGACCCTCGGCGCTGTCCGCCGCCAACCCGATCAGGATGCTCGATACCGAAAGCCTCCCAGGGCCGAACGATGGGATCCGAGTTGTGCCCCGAATTCTACCCATCTCCTCGTTCGAGCGGTGGTCCACGCCAACATGCCGTACGCCTCCGGTAGCGGTCAGGATGTGCAGATCGAATCCTTCGTGGGTCAGCAAGCGGTTCCAATCTTCATCCCACAGCGCGACCGTTGAGCCTTCCGGCGACGTCCGAATGTAGACTTCTGTGCCGCCGACCAGATGTGATCTGAAGGTCGCGACCCAGATTTTCATTGGTATGGTCGCGTCTATGGATGTATCGTCGTTCTCCAGGAGAGTTTTCGTGTTCTCGAACTCCTGTCGAGAAATCGGATTCAACAGTAAATCACCGCTGTGGTGCGCAAGCGTGATTGATACCTGCTGCCCGCCGATCCGGTAGAACCACCGATCAACCCAGGACTCGCCGGTTCCGAATGTTGTGAACAGCCTGGAGGGTTCGCCGAACCTCAGATAGAGCAGCCCCCGTCCATCAAATCCGAACCTCCTATACCTCGTCTCGCCACGCGTTTCGGGGACATCTCTTGCGTCGAAAAGAGGAAGCGACAACGTGTCCGGAAAGGTTTCTGTATCGTCCACAAGCCCGCGGGGACTGGGATCTAGCTGGGCTGCAATTTCGGCCACGAGCTGGTTGTCCCACGATTGCAGTGCTCTCCAGGTCTCGGAGCGGTGAAACATCGACATAGGGTGTCTGAGGTGGTAGGCGCGTCTGGCGACACGCAATCGTGTGAAATGCTCCGAAATTCTCTCGTTTCCGGGTGCCGTGAGGTCCGGTTCCCGCCTTTCCCAGAAGCCGCGATAGAACGATGGTCTGTTCGCAGGGGCTAGAGATCCGTGGGACGAATCCTCTGCTAGCGAAGCTATGGGTGAAATCTGCTCCCATAACAAGCCAAGTGAATCGGTTGCAGATGTCTCGATCGCGGTTTGATAGTAAGCGATTCCGACGGCTACTTCTCCGGCCAGGAGGCTAGCCTCCGCCAGGAGGGCCCACACAGCTGCGTCTTGCCTACCATTCTCAAGGAGCCCTGACAGTAGAGATCGAGCGCCAGAGAAATCTTCCAGGCGAATGAGCAACTTCGCGCGCCGCAGATCCAGCACCGGATCCCCGGCGTGTGTAGCTAGTATGTCGGTGGCTCGGCGGTAGTGACCCTGTCCCTGGTACAGCCTGCCCCAAACGTCCCAGGTGTCTTTATAGTGGGGATCGATCTCCCAGGTTCTAAAAATTGCGTCTCTGGCCATTCGTTCGCCGTCGTCGCCCTCTAGACGCATTCCCACCAACATTTGTTGATAGTAAGGCTCCGGATCCCCAGGGCTTATCCGCGCAGCCCGCCGGAACAGTCGCCACGCCTTGAAACGGCCGATGACCGGCCAATCGAGGTGAATCTTCCCGAGCAGCATTAGCGCGTTTCGATTGGACGGATCGCGACGGGTTATTGGCTCGACGATCTGTCGTGCCTCTCGCAGCTCTCCGGCCACCATGAGAGACTCTGCTCTCGCGATAAGGACTTGGGTTTCGGTGTGAGCCGACTGAGTGGTTGCGAGAAGGATGCAGCAGTATAGGAGCAAGGCTAATCTAGTGCTCGCGCATCACCTTGCTCATCCGGTCGAGAAAGTTTCGCTCGTCCCGGGTGAGACTCTCGATTCCGCTGGCTGAAATCTTGTCCAACACGCGATCGACTTCACGTTGAATGTTTTCGTCGGTCCATCTGTTGTTCTTCTCCGAACCATTTGTTGGTTGGTCGGCGGTGGGGTGGACAAACAACACCTTGGTGGCGTGCGGCTTCGCGGTGGCCGGCTTCAGCCGGGCAAACCAGCCACGTTGGCGGCCAAGGTAGGCTGCACCGAAGAGAAAGCCACCGAGATGGGCGAAATGGGCCACGCCGTCCGAGGTCCCCAGCACGGCCAGCAGGAGGGAGGAGACGGCCAGAAAACCAACCAGCCATTTGGCTTTTATCGGGAACGGAATCGGGAATACGTAGATTGGCGCGTTGGGCCAGTAGACTGCGAACGCAAGTGATACACCGAAGACAGCGGCCGACGCACCGATTATGGGTGTTTGCAGCGCGAAGACAAAGGAGAGCGCCGCTCCTCCGAGTCCACAGAGAAAGTAGTAGCGTGCAAAGGAAGTGTTCCCCAGCTGTTCTTCAACGGCTGGTCCAAAGAAGAACAGCACGAGCATATTGAAGGCAAGGTGCATGACCCCGCCGTGTAGGAACATGTAGCTAAACAAGGTCCACGGCTGTTGGATGACTGCCGCTGGAGTGAATGCAAAACTCGTCAGGAACCACCGGCCCGTGAGCACTGTGATGGTAAGCAGGTAAACTGCTGCGTTGGCGACGATGAGTCCTCTCACCCAGGGAGTCAGGGTGAAGGGAGATCGTGGGCGTTGGTACTGCATATCCGAGTATACTTTGTATCTCACTTGGTGCCCACTTTGTTCCGGGATCCAGTCCGTTGCAGGGCAAGGGCGCAGATTGTCTCGCACAACTCAGCGAAGCTAATCCCTTGTGCAGCAGCAGATTGGGGTAGCAGGCTAGTGCTCGTGAGTCCCGGCAGCGTGTTTGCCTCCAAGCACTGCGGAATGCCGGCTTCGTCGAGTCTGAAGTCCACGCGCGAGAAGTCGCGGAGTTCCAGAGCGTCATGAGCCTGCAGAGCCAACTTCCGGAGTTTGCGAGCGAGATCTTCATCTATCGCCGCCGGGAATATCTCCTCGCTCATCCCCGGAGTGTATTTGCACTCGTAATCGAAGATGTCGTGTGTCGGCAATATCTCACCTACTGCGAGCGCTCTGTCGCCGAGCACCCCGACGGTGAACTCTCGACCCGGAACGAACCTCTCGATCATGACCTCGTCGTCATACGAGAGGGCGAAATCCACGGCGTTCTTGAGCTGCGACACTGAATCGACTACAGATAGGCCCAGCGTCGATCCCACTTTGGATGGCTTCACTATGAGGGGAAGCCCGAGGTGGGCAACATCGTCCTCCAAGACGGGCCACATGGCCCAGTCCGCCGTGGGAATTGCGGCGCTCTCGAACCTGCTTTTGGCCGCGCTCTTGTCCATAGCCAGACGGCTTCCCTCCGGCCCCGACCCGGTATAAATAATCCCGTGTTCCTCTAGGAGAGCTTGCATGTCGCCGCCCTCTCCCTGATTTCCGTGGAGGACCAGAAAGATGAGGTCACCTGCGGCAATCTCCGGCAGCTCCACCAACTTGGGGCCGAGTTCTCTGCTGGCCAGGGAGGTCACATCTGCTAGGCTGGGGGGTTGGGCGTCCACTCGTGAAGATAGGTAGCTCGCCTCGTCCGATGGTGCGATCGGTCCGTCAACGGTATCAACTACGCGAACGTCGTCGTGAGATTTTCTGAGCGCCCGCACTACCTGTGCCGCTCCCGCGATCGCCACGTCGCGTTCAGCGTTCGATCCACCTGTGAGAACAGTAATTTTCGTCATTCAGTTCGATATGTTACTCGGTACCCCGGGGTTTCCCACACTTCCACCTCGTTGACCTTCGCCCGTAAGCCGCGGTGTCGGAGTGCTGATGCAGCCCGTTCGCTCACGATACTGGCAACGTTTTCAGCGGTTGGCATCCGAGACTTGAATGGTTCCAGATCGTTGAGGTAGCCGTGATCGAAGTCGGATACGGCTTCGCGCGCCACTTGCTCAATGATGCGGAAATCGACGCCCATGCCGGTTCCGTCGAGATTCGCCTCGTCGACCCGGATAGTCAGACGCACTTTCCAATTATGACCGTGGAACTTTTCACACTTGTCCACGCCGGGGAGCGTGTGAGCTGCCGAGAAACTTGTTTCGGCGGAAAGTAGGTAGTGCGACATCCCTAGCGTGGATTCCTTAGCGAATCCCTGCCACACTCTTGAGTATGTCGAAGCGAGTAACGATACCTCGTAGCACGCCCTTTTCTCGCACAAGCGCGGCGGAGGCCTCAAGCGAGAGCAATTGCGTGAGCTTTTCGAGAGCGATGCTCACGTCGACTACGGGATAAGGAGTGTCCATGCTCTCGGCTACAGGCCGGTCGAGAAGAGAGCTGTCCGCGATGGCCTTTGCGAGCAGATCACCCTCGGACACCGAGCCCACGCAGTCGCCGTCGGCAACTACGGGAAGCTGCGAAACGTTGTATGTGGACATGAGATTGATCGCCTGGCGCACCGTGGCCGTCGGCGGAACCGTCACCAGTTCAGGGGGACCAGAATCTTTTTGTTCCAGCAAAGTACCTGCTGATACCCGCTCCACTTCCATCATCTGATTTTGCCGCATCCAGTCGTCGCTGTAGAACTTGGACAGATACGCCTCGCCGGTGGAGGGTAGCATCGCTACGATCAACGCGTCGGGATCGTCGAGCTCTGCGGCGATCTTCAGAGCGACATAGACGTTCGTCCCACTGCTACCGCCAACGAAGAGACCCTCCTCCCGGGTTATGCGCCGCGCCATCTGAAACGAATCGGCGTCAGTTACGGTGCGAAACTCGTCTACGTATTTGAAGTGGAGCGTGGTCGGGATCTTATCTCCCCCGATACCCTCAACCTTATAGGGGTGTCCTTCTACAGTTTCGCCGCGGCTCTCGGCTGTGTAGATGGAGCCCACTGGATCGCCGGCAATGACTTTGATATTGGGATTCTCTTCCTTCAGGTATTTGCCTGCGCCGCTTATCGTGCCACCCGTCCCTGCCGATGCTACAAAGTGTGTCACCCTTCCCTCAGTCTGGTGCCAAATCTCCGGCCCTGTTGTGTTGTAATGGACTTCGGGATTGATGGGATTGTAGAACTGATCCGCGAGGATCGAGTTGGGAGTGTCCTTCACTATCTGTTTGGCTTTCATCACGTAGTTGTCCGGATGATCCGGCGGAACCGCCGTCGGCGTTATGATCACCTCGGCACCAAAAGCCTTTAGTAGCTGGACCTTCTCGTTCGACATCTTGTCGGGCATCGTGAAGATGCACTGGTAGCCCTTCAGGGCCGCTGCAATCGCAAGGCCAACACCGGTGTTACCCGACGTACCCTCAACAATCGTTCCTCCCTGCTTGAGTTCTCCGCTTTTCTCCGCCGCCTCGATGATGGCAATCCCGATCCGGTCCTTGACGGATGCACCAGGGTTAAAAAATTCCGCCTTTCCATAGATGGGTGTACGGAGACCTTTTGCTACCCGGGTCAAGCGGATGAGCGGTGTCCATCCTATCGTTTGGAGAACTGAATCATATGGGCGAGAGTGTGGCGGTTTCACGGCTGCGCGGACGACGGACTTTCATCGTGCTGAAAGGTGACGGGCTGTAGAAACATTACGGCAACCGGCTCGCCGCCGCGCGTTGCTGGAGCGAATCGCATTCTGGGTACGCCCAGTAAGGCAGCGGAATCCAGCTCGGCAATTCCGCTGCTCTGCGCAATCATGGTGGAGTCTGGGTTTACCGTGCCGGTCTCATCTACATACAATCGGAGTACAACTGCACCATCCACGCCGTTCTCAAAGAGCTCCGGAGGAAACCGCACGGGAGGGTTCGCGTTAGTCAGTACAGGCTGTTGAAAGTCACCCGCGCCGGTACCTGCATCGTCCGCTGCCTCGTCTGGCTGTCCGCACGCTGCTAGCAGGCAAGTGCATAAGATCAGTGACCTCACCCTATCCTCCGAGCTGACGTTTGAGTTCGGCTAGTCGGTTAAGTGCTTCAACGGGTGTCATGTTTTCCGGGTCAAGTTTCTTCAGATCTTCCACTAGCTGTGACGCGTCATTGAACAATGTGATCTGCGCTTGGTCGGGCGGCGCGGGTGGCTTCTGATTGGCTACATGGTGCTGCGATT
>JAZFQE010000148.1:0-6562 GCA_036444955.1 Gemmatimonadales bacterium | reverse complement strand
TGTTGAGCGTCCTCCTAGTAGATCCAATTATCGCGGTCGTGCTGGGGTGGATCGTTCTGGGCGAAGTCCTCGATCCCATGGATGTGCTGGGATCGGTGCTCGCACTTTCGGGGCTGGCGCTGGTGTTACGGTCGAAGTGACGAGGGAACGGCAAAACGGCGGAGGAAGGTCATCCCCCGTTGCGGGAAGCCCCGGTTCGGCTATCGACGGGACCCCAAAAGAGTGGGGAGGCCGATACGTATTGTCAGCGAGATTCCGCTACGGCCAAATCCCCCGGGAAAGCGTCGCGTGCGCCACGCGCTTGACGGCAAGCACATAGGCGGCGGTGCGTAAATCAACCGGTTCGAGGGATTCGGCCGACCCACGACTCTGACTGAGGTCCTCCAGCGAGTCATTGATCTCGCGGTGCATGTCGATGACATCATCGGTGGCGCGCTGCATCTTCACGAGCAACTTCCGGTTCACGACGTCGAGATCCCACTGCTCGTTCT
Source organism: Gemmatimonadales bacterium (assembly GCA_036444955.1). GTDB lineage: Bacteria > Gemmatimonadota > Gemmatimonadetes > Gemmatimonadales > GWC2-71-9 > B16T1B5. Next base: position 6,071 of record JAZFQE010000148.1, on the reverse strand, counting down.
CGGTGTTCTGGACCCACTCGAAGTAACTGACCGTTACTCCACCCGTGTTTGCCAGGATGTCGGGAAGAACAGGGATGCCCCGCCTGAATAGAATACGATCCGCAGCCGGGGTCGTAGGGCCGTTCGCCGCCTCCACGATGAACCGGGCGCGGATCTTTTCGGCGTTGTCGGCGCGGATCTGGTTCTCGAGCGCGGCTGGAATGAGAATATCGCACGGAAGCGTCAGCAACTCTTCGTTGGTGACTGTCTGGGCGTCGGGCAGGCCCGTGACCGAGCCGGTGCTTGCCTTGCGTTCTACCACCGCCTGGATATCGAGCCCCTCCTCGCGATAGATCCCTCCCTGTGAGTCGCTCACCGCCACAATCCGCGCCCCCGCTTCCTGGAACAACTGCGCGGCGATGGCACCCGCGTTGCCGAACCCTTGGATGACGACGGTCGCCCGCTTCACCCCCTCCAATCCGTCGACGACACCGCTGCCCAGCGCGCGCTCCACTGCGAACAGACAACCTCGTGCGGTGGCCTCGCGCCGGCCGAGCGAGCCGCCCAGGTCCACGGGCTTGCCCGTCACCACGGGCAAGTTATTGCGGCCTGGGTGCATCATGTCGTACGTATCATAGACGCGGGCCATCGTGCCCTCGTTCGTGTTGACGTCAGGCGCAGGGATGTCCGTGTGCGGTCCGATGTTGTCGCCGAGGGCACTGATGAAGCGGCGCGTGATCTTCCGCACGTCGCTGGTTGAAAGCTCTTTCGGGTTGCAGACTACCCCGCCTTTCGCCCCGCCGAACGGTACGTCGACGACCGCGCACTTCCAGGTCATCCATGAGGCGAGGGCTCGTATTTCGTCGCGGGTGACGTCGGGATGGTAACGGATACCCCCCTTGCCGGGGCCGCGGACCCGGCTGTGCAGCACCCTGTGCCCAACGAAGTTTCGCACCGTGCCATCGTGCGTCTCGATGGGAAACTCGATCGTGATGACGCGGTCGGGTTTTTTCAGAAACTCGACGAGGCCGGCCTTGAGATCGGGTATGTAACGGATGGCGTTGTCAAACTGCTGTTGGGCGATGTGAAAGGGGTTGAGGTCTTCGCTGGTCTGTCGCGAAAGGTCGCCGGCACGCTCCGCGGCAATGCCGCGTCGCGGAGCGTCCGATTTGGTTCGTGATTCGGTCACTGTAGAATGAAACCTGTTAAGGGTCGTATGTAGTATTCACCGGTCCCGCCTGCTCCCGGTCACCCGACCGGCTAGCTTGGGACACCGGTGCAAACTAGACAGTTAAGTTCAAGCTGCAAGGGGGATCTGGCGGTCCGGGCGCCAACAGCGATGGGACGACCGAGCTACTGAAGCAATGGAAGGCCGGTTGCACGCGCCCCACTCCCCACTGCCTCCACCACCTCGACTCCGATCTCATCGAGAAACCGACTTCCTCCCGACGGCATTCCAAACCGGTGATCCGTGCGCGTGAGCGTAAGGCGATCCTTCGTCCGCGTCATGCCGACGTACACTAACCGCCGCGCCTCTTGGACGGCGTCCTCGGCATTTTCCTTTGTTTCATGATAACCAGGCACCTGGTAATCTTCGACGCCCACTACATAGACGCGAGAAAACTCGAGTCCTTTGGTCGAGTGCAGTGTCAGCAGATTTACTCGGTGAGGTTCGGCTTCAGTCCCCTCCGAGCTGGAAAGCGCCACCCGCTCGAGCAGCCGAACCACGCTTTCCTCAATACTATCCGCGTGGCTGGCTTCGATGAGAGCATTGAGTCTCGCCACAGCCGAGGGATATCTCTCCCCCGCTGTCCGCTCGGTGCGGAGTTGCAGCAATAGCTCGTGGCCCCCCAAGCGCTCTATTACCCGGTCCAGCTTCGGAGCGTCCTCACGTTCGTCCCATTCTCTTTGCGCCTCGTAGTAGCCGAGGCAGTCGCTATAGCGTCCCAGGGCATAAAAGCGGGCGACGCGAAAGAGAGATCTTTCCTCGTCGCACCACCTGTCTTGCTTTTCCAGTGCGAGCGCAAGCCCTAAGTAGTCCATCAGATTGACGGCAGCCGCCTTCCTTGATCTGGCAAGCTTGCTTTCATTCAAGCGTTTCAAGACTGCTGCAAGCGTCAGAGAGTCGTCCAGCGCATGGTGCTTTCGGCCCGCGTCCAAGCCGAACCGCTCAGCCAGATTTTCTAGCTTTGCGCCTTCCTGAAAGAGCGATCGGGCGAGCGGGAGCGTATCGTAGAAAACGAGCTCGTCCAGCCCTTCCATTCCCCTGGCCATCCGCCGCAAGACGGGTACGTCGAAGTTCTGGGCGTTGTGCGCAACGAGGATGTCATCACCGACAAATTTGCGAAACTTGGGCCAAAGTTCCTCGAGGGTCGGTGCGTTCTTGACGTCATCAACCGTGTAGCCGTGCGTCTCTGTTGCACCTGAGGAAATGGGCCTACCTGGCCGCACCATCGACTGGAACTCGTCAATCACCCTACCTCCGACAACCCTGGCCGCACCGATCTCGACTATCTCGCACCGCTCGGTATCCGTGTCGGTTGTCTCTAGGTCGAACGTCACACAGTCTTCCAAGCCCCCCTCGAATCCCCGGCTCGAGATCAACTGCAGCGCCTTGAATAATCTCAGCGCCAACGTACCACCTTCGCCGTTTAGTATGAGAACGACATCGCTCCTTTCCACCTCGGCGGCCTCGGATAGGTAGGCCACGGGAGCCGTGACGTCGGCGGCGATCAACATCCCCCTGAGCCCGATCTCCAACCCTCTATCGGGTTCGATCCAAATCGTTCCATTTGATGAAGTGGCGCGCTCCAAACCCGCGGCGAGCCCTTCTGCGCCCGCATACACCGTTGGATCCGTCAGCTCCTCGTGCAGATCCTCCAACGGATTCTTGTAACTCCCCACGCGCTGTGACAAGAGCTCCTCGATCAGTCCGGTGAGCGTTGTGTGGGACTGATAGACCGCCTTGAGGTTTTCGACGTGGTAGATGAGCCGCCATACCGTCCTCCTGTCGAGATCTCCGCGCGGCCGGCCGAGGGCAAAGGCGCGCAGCCCGCCAAGAAAGTCGTCCTGGGAAGAGTCCATCGAGGCGCGGAGCAATTCCATCAAGTCCTTGGAGAGCATCTGGTCGGCGAACGTCTCGACAGCCACCGGATCGTCCGGCGCCGTCATCAGGCGCAGGGAGGCAACAACATACGCTATCACGGGGTCGTCGAGCAGCGATCGGCCGCGCGCCAAACGACATGGAATGCCGGCGCTCACAAACCGCTTCTCGAGCTCATCTCCCACGCGGTGTCTGCGATACAACACCGCATAGCTGCCCCACTCCAAGCCATGCTCGTCGCGATCCTTTATGAGGTCCTCCATGATCCAGGTCGCTTCCGCCTCCTCATCTGGGAACGCGTAAGCCTGCACCGGGAACTCCGAATCCCGCTCGGCCCGCAGTTGCTTGTCGAACAACGTCGGGTTTCCGACGAGTACGCGCCGCGCAGCCTCGAATATCTGCCTGGAGCACCGCCTGTTACGGTCCAGTATCACAGGCTCTGCGACAGCGAACTCCATCTGAAATTTCGTGAGAACCCGCGGATCGGCTCCCGTCCAGGAGAAGATCGACTGCTCGTCGTCACCGACCGCAAAAACATTCGAATGTGCAGCTGCCAGCCGCTTCACTATGTCGTACTGTGCCACGCTCAGATCCTGAAACTCATCGACAAGTAGGTAGTCCCACCGGTTGCTGATCTCCTTCTGGGCATCTTCCTTTTCCGTGAGAAGCCTTCCCGCCAACGAGATGATGTCGTCGAAGTCGATCAGGTTACGCTTCTTCAGGTAGGCCTTGTAGCGTCGAAAGTAGGCTTCGTCGCGCGGCGTGAGATCGTAGCCCTGCCGCTGCCGCCTTCCAAAGAGGGTGAGCAACTGACTCGCACGCTTCGGGGAAACCTCCAAGCGTCGCAACACAGTGTGCTGATAACTCTCGTCGGCAATGCCGAACCCTTTTCTTAGCCCGATTGCCTCACCGTAATCTCGCAGCATCCCAAGACACAACGCATGTAGTGTGCCCCGGGTCACTTCTGCGGCGCGTTCTCCTAACGTTCCCTTCAACCGCACCGCTATCTCTTCGGCGGCTTTGTTGGTGTAGGTGACGGCACAGATGCGCTCCGGTTCGTAGCCCATTTCGCTAATGAGATATTGCACGCGACCGATGAGGCAGAAGGTCTTACCAGCGCCCGGCCCGGCCACAACCAGCATTGGACCCAGTGGAGCGGTTACGGCGCGCTGTTGCTCGGGAGATGGTTCGGGAAGCATCGAGGGGAATATAAGAGGGGCAGAGGGACAGAGGGTCAAAGCGTCCCGTCCCTTCCTCCTCCCTCCTCCCTCCTCCCTCCTCCCCCCCTCGCTTAACTTGCGTGGATGGGCACGCGTCGTAGCTCGTCGGAAGCGAAACGGTTAGAAAACATAGCCAAACAGGTCGGCGTGCCAAAGGCGCGGCGTCACATCTTCCTGTGCTGTGATCAGACAACGCCGAACTGCTGTGACAAGGAGGCTTCGCTCGTGTCGTGGAATTACCTCAAGCGTCGGCTGAAGGAACTGGGATTGTCAGAAAACGGTGGGATCCTGCGAACCAAGGCCAACTGCTTCCGAATCTGCGAGGGCGGACCGATCGCAGTTGTCTACCCGGAGGGAACCTGGTATCGCGGCTGCACGCCTGAAACATTGGAGCGGATCATCCAGGAACACCTTGTCGGCGGGAAGGTCGTGGAGGAGGCGTTGATTACGCGGTCGGGCTGGACGAGAGAACGATCGAACGATTGAGCCACGCAGCAATCTAGAGGATCGTGGAGTCACGCTGCACGCTGCACATTTAACCGGACACTAATTCACTCCCTCCTCTCTCCTCCGTGCTTCAAATTCGTGTTTCCACAGGTTCTTCAAGCAACTTCTTCCTGAGCTCGGGATGCGTATTCCAAACATGGAGTCCCATCACTGCCACCGCTATCAGATTACCCACCACAATGGCCCACCACGCGAGTTCTTCCATCACCCACTCGCTCAATGATCCCGCAGTGGCAATAAACAACCCCTCCAACACGATGAAGGACATGAGAACGATGAGCCAGATTCCGGGGCTCCGGATGAGTCTTTCCGCCAACCAGACAAAGCCAGTGCCCACAAACGCGAACGCCGCCAAATGAACTACCGTGTATGCGATGACCACCCCGGCATTAATCTGGATTTCCGCTGTATCTGAAACGCCGAGCAGGAGAGCCGACCCGAGTGCACCCGGCGTGTAGAACGGACGCGCTACGGCTATGTCCAACAGGAAGAACCACAGCGCAACTGCTGCCGCTCCGATAAGCCCGGTAACGATCCCTTTGGTCAGCAGCGGATAACCCTTTAGAAACATGGGGCCGAGTGGGGACTCAGAGTGCAGGGAGCGATGTAGGTAGGCCATCATCGCCATGCCTCCGACGAGATTGGCGCCAAGCACATGAAAGATCGGCAGTGTGGTGAGCACCGCAGCACCGGTGACGAGCAGCGCGCCATAGTGGACGCCGTTCAAAACCCCCACACCGAATAGGGCACCGAGCAGCAGACCGGGTTGCACGCCGACAAGTCTCATCACCCAAACCGCGGCAGCACCGAGAAAGGTGAAGACCCCGAAATGAACGATCGAGTAGGTAACGACAAGCCTAACGGTCGGCTCGGTTACCTCTCGGTTCAGCACCATACCGGCAAGAACCGCCGGCGTGTGGAAAGCTCCGGGTCCTAGCAGATCGACGACGAGAAACCAGAGCGCGATAATCGCGCCTGCGACAACCCCCCCAACCACCCCGTGGATCGCGAAATGAGCATCGGGACGCTGCATAGATTTCTCCTGAGTGGAGGTCATTCAATCTATTTATAGCGCTAGGGAGCGCAAACGCGGAAGGTCACGCTCCCCGCCTCCTATTCCCTCCGCGTTCACCACTCCCTACCATTCGCCCATGCCGACGCTGCAAATCCAGACATTCCTGTTCGACGTCGACGGCACGCTCATCAACTCGGTGGATCTCATTCTCAGGAGTTTCAGGCACACAATGACGGTGCATCAACAC
>JAZFQE010000147.1:0-3605 GCA_036444955.1 Gemmatimonadales bacterium | reverse complement strand
TGCAGATCCTCAGCCAGAAAGTCAAGGGCAACGGTCTGGTCTCTCTCGCCAAGCAGCTCATCGCGGCGAAGCTCAACATAGCGAGAGGGTCGCCGGTGCCGCCGGGCGTTCAGGATGCGATCGATGGTGCTGATGCGCTGATCGACGGGCTCGTGATCCCACCCATCGGGGGAGGCTCCTTACGTCCGAATAGCACCGCGCCGAGCCGCGAGATCTTGGCCGACTACAACAACGGTCTCTCCGACGGACCCGCTTCTTGCGGCGTAGACAAAGGCAGTGCAAGTGTTTCCTCCTGCCCCGGCGATGTTGACGGCGACGGCATGGTGGCGGTGCCTGACTTGCTTGCGCTGCTGGCGGCGTGGGGTTCGAATCCAGCGCACCCGGCGGACTTTGACCTGGACGGGACCGTGGCCGTTCCCGACCTGCTCGCGCTGCTGGCCAGCTGGGGTCCCTGTCCGGTGCAGGGCCCATGCGGCGACCCGGAGGCCGGCAATTGCTTCGTCAACAACGGGACGCCCGGGTGCAGCTCGCCTCAATGCTGCGAGACGATCTGCGCCGCTGACCCATCCTGCTGCGACACGGCGTGGGACGTTGGCTGCAAGGACATGGCCAACCAGATGTGCGCCAACTGCGGAAGCCCTGCCGCGGGCAACTGCTGCCAGCCCAACGGATCGCCCGGCTGCGACGATGCCGCCTGCTGCGGGCTCCTGTGCGAGTCGGATCCCTTCTGCTGCCAGTTCGACTGGGACGAGATCTGTGCCAATGAGGCACAGGTGGCATGCTCCTGCACCTAAGAGCACTAGAGCAACCGTATGTCCCCGATCAACGTCCTTTGGGCAATTGACCACGTCTGCTACGACGGCAGTCTCCACGGCGGCGGTCGGTTGTATTGGAACGTCTTGCCCAAATTCGATTCGCAGCGGGTTTGTGTGACTCCCTGCTTCTTGCGGGCCACGGACACCATTCGGGAGGTTTTTGAGGAAAGCCCAGTTCCCGTAAGGATCCTGGACAAGAGGAAGTTTGATCTCACAACCCTGTGGACGTTTCTCAAACTCATCAAGAGAGAGCGAATCCAGGTCATGCATTTGCATTGTTACGGTGCGTCCACTTTTGGAAGGCTCGCGGGGCTTTGCACCGGGGTGCCAACCATTATTCATGACTACGACACCGAGGTTTATTTTCCCTATCCGTCGTATCTCTGGCTTACCGACAGGGTGCTGGCCCCGACCACGAAACACGCCATCGCGGCCTCGCCGATGGTCAAAAGGTTCCTGATTGAGAAGAGGAAGATCGACGCGCGCAAGATCAGCATGATGTTTCATGGCAACCCGCCTGAATCCTTCGCTGCCGTTTCTTCCGCAAGAGTAGCGAGCGTCAAGGAGGGTCTCGGGATTGGTGAAGGCACGAAGGTCGTGGGCACCGTCACCAAGTTGGGGCCTCAGCGCGGGAACGATGTTTTGCTTGAAGCGGCGGCGAGGATACTCAAAACGTGTTCTGACGTCGTCTTTCTAGTGATCTACAAAGCGACGCTCTACCACCGCCGTCCCAGCCGACGGTACGTGAAAGCAACCCAGGAGGGGGAAAGTCAGCTAGAGGATCTCGAAGCGCAGACGAAACGTCTTGGCATTGAGGATAATGTGCGTTTTGTCGAACGGCCGGAAAGCGTCGGCGAGCTGGTCTCAGCCTGCGACCTGATCGTGGCACCGTTCCTGAGCGAGAGGTTCTCCTCGGTCTCGTTGCTCGAAGCGATGGCCAGGGGCAAGCCCCTGATCGCCACCGATCTCGGGGAGCAACGCGAGATGATCAGACAAGGCGTCAATGGCTATCTGGTTCCTCCCGGAGACGTGGGCGAGCTGGCGAGTCGGGTGCTGGAGCTCTTGACGCGGCCAGCCGAGCGGAAGCGAATGGGTCGTCAGGCACTCGCAACGGCGAGGGAGTACAGCGCTGACGCGCATGCCAGGCGGTTAGAGCGCCTCTACGAGGAGCTCGCCATGAACGGACGTATTAACAGCTGAGAACGACTTTGTGATTCTTGGCATCTTCGATCGAAAAAGACCGGGCCGCGAGCTCGAACGCGATGCTCTTCGAGCCGCCTCGATGCTGGGTGGCCAGAGACGGACGCGGGTCTGGGCCGACGAGAATGTGGCCTTGTGCTTTCTGTCAAATCGGAATGGTCATACGGCTGAGAACGAGCAGCCGCTTTTGAACGAAGACAAGACGATCTCGATGGTCTTCGAAGGGAGGGTTCACAACGCGCAGGAGGTCAAGCGGTACTTGGGGAGGGGTCATGCCGATCGGACGACGTGTTCTGGAGAGGTTGTGCTCCATCTCTACGAAGATAATCAGGACGACTTCCTGAACCCGGTGAACGGCAAGTTCGCCTTTGCGTTGTGGGACAAAAACAAACGACAGCTGCTGTTGGGTCGAGATCGGCTTGGAATAGAGTCGCTGTACTACTTCGACGATGGCGAGCGATTGGTTTTCAGCTCGTCCCTGACCGCTCTGTTGTCGTCAGGATGGGTGGAAAAGTGCCTCAATCCTCAAGCGGTGCTTCAGTACCTCCTCTTCTGCTACAACCCGGGTGATGAGACTCTGGTCCGGGATGTTTTCAGACTTCCGGCCGCTCATATTCTTTCCTGCAACGGGGCGGGCGTTTCTCTCGAGAGATACTGGCGTCTGAGCTTCGCCGAGACCGTCGTGAGGTCTGAGGACCAGACGCGCGAGGAGCTCCTGAACCTCATTCGGGATTCCATCCATATCCGACTTGATTCCGATGACGCGCCCGGAGTGTTCCTGAGCGGCGGGACGGACTCAAGTGCAATCGTAAGCCTCACCTCGGGGATGGTGGCCGATACGTTTCCCACGTTTTCTTTCCGATGTGAGCAGGGCTCGTACGACGAATCTCGGTACGCCCGGTTCGTGGCCCGCCACTATGGCACGCAGCATACCGAAATCCCTTACCGATCTGAGCATCTCCGCTTGATCGCAGAGGCCGTCGAATGGATGGACGAGCCCTTCTGCGACGTTGGCATCGAGATCGGTACGTATCTTCTTGGGCAAGGCGCTGAGGGTGGGGTGTCCTACGTGCTCAGCGGTGAAGGGGGAGACGAGTTGTTTGGCGGTCACCCGGTGTACATTGCCGACAAGTTCGCCACCCTCGCCGACCGGGTCCCTGAGCCGATCCTCAAACCGCTCACGTGGGCGCTGCGGCGGATCCCTGATAGTGATCAGAAGAAGAACCTTCAGGTCAAACTGAAGCGATTCGCCTATGGCCTGTCGTTCCGATCTGAGCTCTTGAGTCACCGATGGCGAATCTACTATACACGTCACGAGGTCGAGGAAGCCTGCGGGAAAGAATTTCTGGCGCACTGTGATCTGGACCGAATGTTCGATGCTGTACTCCGATACAGCGAGGAAGCCGATGGTGGCGATAAACTCAGCCGCAGCCTTTACAGTGACTTTCACACGGTCGTCAGCTTTTATCTTCGTCGAGTTGGACTGCTTCGTGCCTTCGGCCTCGAGAGCCGGCTGCCTCTGCTGGATTATCGCCTCGTCGAATACTCGGCCCGAACTCCCTCGCGGATGAAAGTCCGGGGCTTCTCCGA
>JAZFQE010000146.1:0-5659 GCA_036444955.1 Gemmatimonadales bacterium | reverse complement strand
GTGAATCCCGCGCGCCTCGCGTCACTTCGCTCGATTGTCACGCCTGAGGAGTCGATTTTGAAAAAGCGGGTCAGCTCCGGTCCGGCGCCGACGAGCTGAGTAGAGAGACTGACGAAACTCGAGTCGCCCCGGCTGATCCGCACGCCTATCGCCGCCTGTCTGTCGTCCGCGTCGAATGTGGGGAAGGCCGAGGTCGGCAGAACCAACGAAACGTTGTCCGACGTGAGGTCGCCAGTGATGCTAATCGTGCCTACGAGACTACTGTCTTCGAAGTTCGGGACGAGGCTCGAAAAAGTAGCTGTGGAGTCTATGGTAACTGGCAGCCGATGCAGGGCCAGATCAACCCCACCGGAGGGAACCCGCGCCCTGTCTACTTCCAGCTTTACTGCGAACGAATCGATCGCTGTGATGGGAACTGTCGTTGTGTCTGTCGCGATGGGTCGGATCCGGTCGGGGAATCGTACGAACGTGATAAGCGCACGAGACTCTATCTCTGCATCCGGACCGACAATCTGAACCTCTCCGGCGTTGTGGGACGCCACATAGCCTCTAAAGCTACTGTCCCGGACAACACTTCCAGGAATGACCGAATCAACGACTTCAAAATTGGCTTCGGGGCAGAACTCTGGGCAGGATCCGGGAGCGGCGACGGATTCGACACACCCCAGGGTGATAAGTGAGAGTGTGCTAAGCGAGGCGATGCGTCTGACCATGGGCCTCGAACGAATCCACAATCGCCATGATAACCGCGTCGACAGGCCGGTCCTTGGTCAAGCTTGTCTGCCTGGCGGACGAACCACTCGCGTACAACACGACTTCCTCCGCCCCCGCCCCGACCGCGTCAACTGCGATCACGTACCCGCCGTCCGGCTTGAGTTCGGGCGTGAGACTTTCAACCACGAGCAATTTTACGCCTTCTAACGACGGATCCTTACGAGTCGCCACGACTGTTCCGCGAACCTTGCCCATCTTCATGCTAGTTAGATCCTTTACTCTCTAAATCCCGCCGTCCGAATTTGTCGGGCAGCAGATCGGTTATGTTCCAGCTTCGGGACCCGCCTGGTCCCACAGCGACGATCTCAATATCGTCACCAAATTCTGCCAAGACTTGGCGACACCCGCCGCACGGAGCCGAGGGCGGGTTGGCGTCGGTCACAACGACGACCTTTGTTATCCTCCTCACCCCGGAGGATATGGCAACTCCCACGGCCGCCCGCTCCGCACAAATTGTCAAACCATAAGACGCGTTCTCAACGTTGCACCCGGAAAATATCCGGCCGTCCTCCGACTCGATAGCGGCTCCAACGTGAAAGTTGCTATACGGAGCGTACGCACTTTCTTGGGCGGCTTTCGCAACACGCACGAGCTCATCGCTCAATGGATGATCTCCTCCAGGAACGGGGTACCGACGTTTGGCTCAAGACCGAAATAGGAGGCGACCGTCGCGCCAATATCTGCGAAAGACTGCCGGCTCCCGATCGACACGGGGCTCACCGACGGACCAGCGACCAATATCGGCACGCACTCCCTCGAGTGATCCGTAGATGCGGTAGTGGGGTCGCTCCCATGATCAGCTGTGAGGATCATTATGTCGTCATCGCGCAGCAGGTCGATCAATCGTGGCAACTCGCGATCGAGTTCCTCCAGCCCTCTGTAGAACCCCTCAACGTCATTTCTGTGCCCCCACGACTGATCGAACTCTATCACATTTGCAAACAGGAGACCACTTTCCATGGACTTTAGACCTTCTCCGATGAGCATATATGCATCACGGTTGGTGGACGTGTGCGTGCTTGCGATGCTGCGGGCCGCAAAGAGATCGTCCACCTTACCCACGCCGACCCGGGATATTCCTGCATCGGCTAGTCGGTCCAGCAGCGTCGGAACAACTGGCTCCAGCGAAATGTCCTTCCGATTCGCAGTTCTCTTGAAGCTCCCCGGTTCGCCGACGAAAGGCCGCAATATAACTCGGGCAACCCCGTGGTTCCCCGTCAGAATCTCGCGCGCACGTTTTCCCGCCTCGTACAGTTCATCGAGCGCGATCACGCCCTCGTGCGCGGCAATCTGGAAAACGCTGTCCGCCGACGTATAGACTATCCAGTCGCCGCTCCGCGCATGCTCCTCGCCTAACTCTTCGATAATAGCCGTACCTGAGGCAGTCTTGTTACCAAGCACACCTCTTCCAGTCGCCGCAGAAAACTGCTGCAACACCTCTCGAGGAAATCCATTCGGATACGTCGGGAACGGCACATCGAGAAGAACCTCACAGATCTCCCAGTGCCCGGTCGTACTGTCCTTGCCCTTGGAAACCGGCAGCGCAATCCCATGTGCAGCGCGCGGCTCGGAGCACGCGAGGCCTTCGATTGGTTTACAGCAGCCCAGGCCGAGCGACTCGAGGTATGGGAGACGCAAACCACCTACAGCGCGAGCCACGTTACCCAGTGTATCGCTGCCCTCATCCCCGTAATCTGCTGCATCGGGGGCTGACCCGATTCCCATTCCATCCAGTATGACGAGAGCAACTCTGCCCACTAAGCCTGCGCCTTCGACAGATCCGGCAGGTACCGGCGCTCAGCACGGCTGTTTAGCCGCACCAGAACCTCATAAGTGTTTGTAACCGCCCAACCGGCAAACTCGGCCAGACTAATTTCGTCTTCTCCGGCCGCACCTAGCAGGGTCGCGGTACTCCCCACGCGCACCGATCCGGGAGCCAGGCTTCCGACATCGATCATGGTCAAGTCCATGGTAACCCGCCCGACGATCGGACACCGCGTACCGGCAACGATCACCTGTCCCTGTCCGAAAAGTGACCGCGGCACACCATCGGCGAACCCGGCGCCGAGCGTGGCAACCACGGTATCGGACTGCGCCTTCCAAGCCGCCCCGTAACTTACCGAGTCGCCGCGACTAATTTCTCGCAAGCTCACGATCGGAGCTCTGAGCGATACAACGGAGCGGGGCTCGGGCAAATGATCTGCGATCGAACCACCATAGAGAAAAATGCCAGGTCTGACCAGATCGAGAGTCTCGCTCGCCACCCAGACACCGGTGCTATTGGCAGCGTGCACGAATTCCGGCCTCGAAGGAAGCGCGCCAAGAGCCTCTTGAAACCGCGAAAGCTGGTGCGGGACAGTTTCCGGTCGCTCGTCAGCGGAGTGGAAGTGGGTAAAGGCTCCCTGCATGTACCGAGAACGCACCTTCATCAACAACGCCGTGTCGTCCCATGTGACGCCAGTTCTTCCCCTCCCCGTGTCAATTTCTAGATGAAAGGGAGCGTCCCAGACGCTGATCGACTCAAGAGTGTCCAGCACCGCGGTTAGGTCGTGTTGCCGGAATGGGTTGAGAAAATCCACCGTGGCCGGCGTGAATACGAGAATGGGGCGGGAAACACCTGCCTCGCGCAATTCAATGCCTTCGTCGATCGTTGCGACGCCAAAGCCCCAAGGGTCCACCGCTTCCAAAGCCAACGCCACCCGTACAGCACCCAGGCCATACCCGTCAGCCTTGACCATAGGCAGAAGCCGCGCTCCACGGGCAGCCTGCAGAACGGCGCGGGCGTTTGACACTAGGTTTCCAAGATCGACCTCGAGCCAAGCGCGCAAGCTCAACGAATTCGTTGACTTATTCACAACGGGGCCGGTATTCTACCGGCGTGAAAACACAAGTGCAAGAACCATCGGTACTAGGACGAATAGTCCACCTTGTCAGAGAGCTCAGACAGAAGTGTCCCTGGGACGCAAAACAGACTCCCAACACGCTGCGTCCGTACCTGATCGAAGAGGCTTTGGAACTCGATCAAGCCATCTCGCGAGGGGACCCTGACGAAATCAGAATTGAACTGGGAGACTTACTACTACACATCGCCTTTCAAATTGTGTTGGCCGAGGAGCAGGGGTACTTCGGCGCGGAGGACGTGACGCGAACGATCGAAGGAAAGATGAAGCGGCGCCATCCGCACATCTACGCCGATGAAGCAAAACCCGAGTCGTGGGAGAGACAGAAGCGAAAGGAAACATCCCGCGACCCGAGCGTACTGGACGGCCTACCCGAGAAACTGCCCTCAGTCCTTATGGCGTTCAGGCTGCAAGAGAGGGCCGCGGGCGTTGGATTTGACTGGGCCGACAGCACGGGACCGCGGCGCAAGCTGGACGAAGAACTCCAGGAGTTGGATGCTGCAGCATCCGCGGACGATCCCGAACAAATTGCCAGAGAGCTTGGTGACGTACTGTTTTCGGTTATAAATCTCGCCCGGAAACTGGGGTGTGACCCACGCCAGGCCCTGGAGAGTGCGAACTCCAAATTTGCCAACAGGTTTCGCAGATTGGAGAAGAGGGCGCAGGAAAAAGGCGTCGACGTCGGCCGCGCTGATCTCGAAACGCTCGACCGAATCTGGAACGAAATCAAGTAGATCTTCTTACGGATAGAGGCGGTGCATCTGCCGCGGAAACGGAATCGCTTCACGAATGTGAGGGATACCGCAAACCCAGGCCACCACCCGCTCTACACCCAGGCCAAACCCCGAATGAACGAACGTCCCGTATCTTCGCAGGTCCAGGTACCAGGCGTAGTCCTCTTCCGGCAACCCTTCTTCCCTAATCCGCTCGAGCAACCTGTCGTAATCATCCTCGCGTTGGCTACCACCAATCACCTCGCCGTACCCTTCCGGAGCTAGGCAATCGTTGTTGAGCACAGTTCTTGGATCATCAGGATTCTGTTTCATGTAGAACGCTCTGATCGCTCGCGGGTAGTTATATATCATCACGGGGCGGTCTTGCGACTCCGAGAGGATCGTCTCATGTTCGGCGCCGAGGTCTTGGCCCCACTCGACGTCAACGCCCTTTGATCTTAGGTCTGCAATCGCTTCGGTGTATGACACACGGGGAAAAGGAGATCTGATCGCCTCGAGCTTCGTGACATCCCGTTCGAGCTCTTCAAGCTCCCGCTGGCAACGGTCAAGACACCGCTCGACTATGTAGCAAATGAATTCCTCTTGGAGTTGCATGTTGTCATCTGAGTCATGCCAAGCCATCTCGGGCTCAACCATCCAAAACTCGGCGAGGTGCCGGCGCGTCTTGGATTTCTCAGCACGGAACGTGGGTCCAAAGCAATACACCTTTCCCAGGGCGGCAGCTGCCGCTTCGAGATACAGCTGCCCTGTCTGCGCAAGGTACGCCTTCCCCAGGTCGAAATACTCGGTTTCAAACAGAGTCCCGGCCGATTCGCCGATGGAGCCGGTGAGGATGGGTGTGTCGACCAGTTGGAAGCCGCGCCCGTAGAGGAAATCGCGCATGGCCTGTATTAGCTCATTCCGAACCTTGAGAATCGCTACCTGCCCGCGGCTCCGCAGCCAAAGGTGGCGGTGCTCGAAGAGGTATGTCGTTCCGTGTTTCTTGGGCGTGAGCGGGAAATCGACGCTGGGGCCAATGATTTGCAGATCGGAAGTGCATAATTCAATACCACCTGGCGAACGGACATCTTCGCGGACCTCGCCGGTCAGGATAACTGAGGCCTCTTGGGTCAATTGTTTGACCGGGCCCCACACGGCGTCATCCACCTCGGACTTAGAGGTGACTGCTTGCACGTAACCGCTTCCGTCCCGCAAAACGGTAAACGATATCTTGCCGCTCGAGCGGGTTTTCATCACCCAACCCCTCACGGT
>JAZFQE010000145.1:0-2013 GCA_036444955.1 Gemmatimonadales bacterium | reverse complement strand
GGCGCGGCTTGAGAGCCTTGCCGAGCCCAGCGGCATTTGTGTGGCACGCAACGTTTTCGACCAGGTGAAGGACAAACTCGATCTTACCATTGAACATCTGGGTGAGCGCGAGGTTAAGAACATCGCTGAACCGTTGACGCTCTATCGTGTGGTGCTTGACGACAGGGCGGCGGCACTGGTCACGCCCGTGGTCCAGGAAGCTACCAAACCTATCCACCGTCGCCGGATGGCCTTCGCTCTTCCCGAGAAGCCGTCCATCGCAGTCCTGCCGTTCGCGAACATGAGCGGTGATTCGGAACAGGAGTATTTTGCGAACGGGATCACCGAGGACATCATTACGGATCTCTCTAAGTTCGGGCTTTTCTTTGTTGTTAGCCGTAACTCCACCTTTGCATACAAGGGCGTCTCCACGGATGTGAAGGACGTGGCGCGTGACCTTGGCGTTCAGTACGTGCTGGAGGGGAGTGTGCGTAAATTCGACAATCACCTCCGTATCACCGCCCAGCTCGTTGATGCGATCGCGGACAAGCACGTATGGGCGGAGCGCTACGATCGAGAACTCAAGGACGTCTTCCAGGTCCAAGACGAGATTACCCAAAGCATCGTCACGTCCGTCGCGCCTGAGTACCTCTCCGCCGAGATGCGCCGCGCCCAGCGAAAAGAAGATCGAAATCTCGACGCCTGGGACGCCTTCATGCGCGGCTACTGGCACTTATTGCGCTACACCAAGGACGACAATGCCGCGGCTCAACGTCTGTTGCGTGAAGCTATCGACCTGGATCCGCACCAAGCGAATTCCCACGGAATGCTCGCCGTGACACATCTCATGGATGCTTTTTATGGTTGGAGCGAGTCACGGGCCGCGTCATTTCGCGTAGCCCTTGAGAGCGCCGAACGCGGCTTCGCGCTTGACGACCAGGATACCCAGGCGCTCAGATCGATCGGGCTTGTTCACTTCTTTTCGAAGAACCACGATGTCGCGCTCAGCTACTACGAGAGAGCCGTCGCCGTTAATCCGAACGAAGCCGAGAACCGGGCTCTCCTGGGCGCAGCGCTGGGAGTTGCCGGCGACTACGACGCGGCGCTGGGCCAGTTCAAAACCGCCATTCGCCTGAGTCCGCGCGACGCGCACATAGCGACCTGGTACAACAATTTGGCAGTTGCGGCCTTCGTGGTCGGCCAAGAAGAAGAAGCGGCTGAATGGGCCAGGAAGACCGTTCAAGCGAACCCACAGCTCTCGGGCGGCTATCGTACACTTGGCGCCAGTTACGGCAATTTGGGACGACTTACAGAGGCAGAGGCTGCGCGAGTGAAATTGCAGGAGCTACTACCCCATCTGACCATTGCGCAACTTCGCGAACGCCTTCCATATTTCAAGAATCCAGACGACCTAGAGCGCTATCTCGACGGCCTGCGCAAAGCGGGATTGCCGGAATGAGGCAACGATTGGTGGGGGGCGAGCAATGGCTGCTTCGGGTCATAACCGGCAATCGAGAGGCCGGTCCACCGCACAATCTAAACAGGTATATTGAGTCTGCGCCCTCATTACAGACCTTGGCGCACCGATAGACGCTTGTAGCCAGAAGCAGCCCCAAAGTAAGTTGAAAAGCCCACCGGATCGGAACGCACGTCAAGATCCTGTCCATGTCCGAGCATCTTGAGAATCTTCAGACGCAATGTGATGATCGAGCGTCCGCCTCGTGGCCCCTGTCTATCGAATCTCAAGGGCTTTTCGAAGGTAACGCCCCATGGAGGTAACCGTCTTCGTCATGGTCATTGCGGCGGCCCTGTTGCATGCCGTGTGGAATGCCGTCGTCAAGATTCAAGGCGACCGGCTCGTCGTGATGGCCATCGTCACGGGATCAAGCGGGTTATTTTCATTACTAGCCCTCCCGTTCGTCGCATTTCCGACGCTCGAAAGCTGGCCCTATATCGGACTTTCGCTTGTCCTCCACAATGCCTATTACCTCTTTCTCATCGCCAGCTACCGGCTAGGTGATTTCAGCCATGTCT
>JAZFQE010000144.1:0-12555 GCA_036444955.1 Gemmatimonadales bacterium | reverse complement strand
GTCCGGCCTTCGTGGCGTTGATACGCGGTCGTACGATCGCTTTTGGGTCGACCTTCCTCAGTCTCATGCCAACGAGGGTGAACAGCGTAACCTTGGACCTCGCCGCCCAGGCTTCTACATAGAGTCGCAGGGGAACAAAGCTGAAGAGCACCCACAGAACTATGACCGCTCCAATGATCAGCGCGATCCCCAACGAGCCGAGTAACTGTGCTAGGTCTTTCATCTAATACACCTCTAGTTATGCAGACAGCCCGCCTCTCAGCGAGCGCACCACGTGGCGGTAGCCATCCGACTGTACCACCTTAACTTCCTCACCCTTGTCGACGAACCCGCCTTCCGTTACCACGTCTAACCGCTCATCACCTATAATCACGACGCCCGCGGGCCTCAGGTCGGTAACGGCGGTGCCTTGCATGCCGATGAGATCGGCTCTTGCCGGTGCCGCTATGTAACCCTGGGACTTCGCGGTAGCCGCCTTCAGGAACACACCGCCCCAACGCCCGCTCGTGGGGAGATGGCGGAACACGAGATAGATCGTCATCGTGGTGATGACAATAGCCGTTGTCACTATGCCGCTCGCGCGCGCTATGTCCGCCCAGGTCGCTAGGCTGCCAATCAACGCGAGGAACACTGCGCTTCCGATGCATGCGATGCTTATCAGGCCAGCGATGCCGAATCCCGGAACAACGAACACCTCGAACGCCAGGGCAACCAGGCCGACCCCCAGGAGTATCAGCTCCTCCCAGCCGGCCAGCCCAATGATCATGTGGCTTCCAAAAAACGCTGCCAACGAGAACAACCCGATCATGCCCGCGATCCCGAAGGTGGGTGTCCTTATCTCCGCCATCAGGCCAAGCACGCCGATCGAGAGCAGCAGCGGAGCCACTATCGGGTTGGACAGGAATCGAACCAGCTGCTCAGCCCAGTTGGCTTTGAGGGTCACCTGCTCCACCGCCTCGTATCCGATTGCGGTCAGCATGTCTGCGAGCGACGAGAATTCGGCCTCGGCAAGTCCGAGTTCCACTGCCTCGCTGGATGTGAGGGTCAGAAGGCGGCCCGCTGCCACGACACCCGGTACTTCGATATCCTCATCCACCATCGCTTCGGCGATTCGCGGGTCCAGGCCGCGAGCCTCGGCGAGGGCTCGAAACTCACCCCGCATGGCGCTCACGATTTTCTCAGGTGCTTTCGTTCCCGTACCGTCAACAGGTGTTGCAGCCCCGATCGACGACGTGGGGCTCATAAATATCGAATCCGCGGCGAGCGCTATCATTGCCCCCGCGCTCCAGGCATGCGTGTTCACATAAGCGTAGACGGGGATCTGTGCGGAAGTGACCGCCCGGACGATTCTCTGTGCCGCATCCACCCTCCCACCCGGCGTATTGATGTCTAGCACAACCGCAACGGCGCCTGCCTCCGTCGCCTCGGCTATAGCGCGGGCAACGAACGGTGCCAGGCCCAGTTCGATCGTTCCTTCGACGGGTACCCGGTAGACGACCTGCTGTGCCGTCGCCGGTAGCTGCAGCGTCAGCTGGAAAAGTCCGAGGACTAATAGGGCTCTCAGTTTCACGGTAGCACTCCTGCGGTACAACAAACGAAAGCTAGACCCCTTCTGCTACTGAGGGAAGAACTAAGAGGTGGATTTGCCTGTACAAGTCTAAAGACTATATAATTCCCGCTTCCAATGTACCCGGTCCACAGTTTCTGTGTGGGGTACTACCCCGCGACGGCCTTTTGAGTCCGAGTCCCGATTCGATGCCTTTTATCCGACAATGACTGCAATCCGAGCATGAACACCGATCGCGAATCCCCGCTGCCTCCTGAGACGTGGGTTCCGGCCCGGCGCATTGCACAAGCGGTGCTCGGACCGATTGACAGGTTTCTCAGAATCGAAGTCGCGAGTGGCGCGATACTGCTCGGAGCCGCGGTTGTTGCGCTGACCTGGGCCAACTCCCCATGGCATGAATCCTACGATAGCCTCTGGCACACTCCGTTTTCCATCGGCCTCGGCCAGTGGTCCATCCAAGGATCGCTCCATTTCTGGATCAGCGATCTCCTCATGGCAATCTTCTTCCTGGTCGTTGGGCTCGAGATCAAGCGCGAGATGTTCGAGGGGGCGCTGTCGGGTTTTAAAAAGGCGGCACTCCCCGTAGCCGCGGCCCTCGGTGGCATGGTGGTGCCGGCAGCAATCTACTTCCTCTTCAACACCGGCATGCCGGCACGCAACGGTTGGGGCGTCCCGATGGCTACGGACATCGCGTTTGCCGTGGGAGTGATGTCGCTGCTCGGCAAGCGAGTGCCTGTCTCTCTCAGAGTCTTGCTCCTCGCGCTGGCCATCATTGACGACATCGGAGCGATACTCGTGATAGCAGTTTTCTACTCGACGCAACTTGAATTTGCGGGGATCTACTACGTGGCGGGTGGCTTATTCGGGATTGTTGCTCTTTACAAAATGGGGATCAGACCGGGATTCATATATCTCGTTCCCGGCCTGGTCGTGTGGGGAGGAATGTTGAAGTTGGGAGTGCACCCTGCCATTGCGGGTGTGATGATCGGGTTCATGACGCCAGTCAAGTCGTGGTTCAGTAGGGAGAAGTTCCTCAAGGTTGCCCGCGATGCCATTGACGAGTTTGATGATCGCTCCGATCGCGGGCTTCGAGGCCACGACCTCATCGAACCGCTCGTCAAACTGGCCCGCGCCCGAAGAGAAGCGGTGTCTCCCTCCGTACGTATGGAGGCGGCTCTGCACCCGTGGGTTGCTTTCGTCATAATGCCCCTTTTTGCGCTCGCCAACGCCGGCGTCAACGTTCGGGGGATCGAGTTTGGCGATAGCACCTCTGTCGCAATCGTTGCCGGAGTGGCCGGCGGTCTCGTCCTGGGAAAGCCGATTGGTGTGCTGTTGGTGAGTTGGATCGCGGTGCGACTCGGACTGTGTGTTCTTCCCGCCGGTGTAAACTGGCGAGGGTTGCTGGTGGTCGGTGGAGTGGCTGGTATCGGTTTTACGATGTCCATTTTTATCGGCGAACTGGCGTTCCAAGGCGATGCGGCACCATTGTCAGAGATTGCGAAGCTCGGTGTGCTCGTGGGCAGCGCCGTGGCGGCAGTAGGTGGGTTGCTGTTGGGGAGATTCCTGCTGCAGCCTGAAGACGTGCCAAAGCTCCGGGCCATGACCGCGAGCGATGTAGAGCGATCGACAGGATATTGGACGACGGGACATTAGCTCGTCGTCAAACGTGGATCACACTTGGTTGTACCTGAAGCAATCCACGGTGTGGTCGTTTATCATCCCCACCGCCTGCATGAACGCATAGCAAATCGTCGAGCCCACGAACTTGAAGCCGCGGTAGTATAGATCGGCGCTCATTAGATCAGATATTGGTTCAGTTGGCGGCAGGTCGGCCAGCGTCTGGTGTGCGTTCTTGACCGGCACTCCGTTGACGAAGTTCCAGAAGTAGGTATCCAGGCTGCCAAACTCATCTCTTATTTTCAAGACTGCCTTCGCGTTATTGACGGTAGCGACGACCTTGGCTCTGTTGCGTACGATCCCGGGGTTGCGGAGGAGCTCTTGGACGTGGTTGTCAGAGAATCGGGCGACGGCATCCATGTCGAATTCTTCAAACACGGTTCGATAAGCCTCACGCTTCTTCAAGATTGTGGACCAACTCAGTCCTGCCTGCGCTCCCCCCAACACCAGATGTTCGAACAGGCGTCTGTCATCATGTATCGGTACGCCCCATTCCCGGTCGTGGTACCCGGCCAGCAATTCTGTGTTGGCCCAGGCGCATCGAACGGCCGTCCGGTCTGCTGCGTCAGTCATTTGGTCGCACTGCTCCCGCGAGCGTGTCGTGATGATAGCTGATCAGGGTTCTCAAGTAGGTGCCGATGCGATCCCGCGCTGCGAAACCCACGGACTGGGCTATAGCGTCTCGCTCCTCGTCCGTGTGGTCGGTCCGTTCGGCAAAGTGCTGGATGTCGCGGTAAAACCCGATGGTGATGACCTGCCACGCAGCACCTCCTCTCCGGGTAAAGATGAGGTTCTCCGGCCGACCAAGTAGCGCTGAGTACTGGTTTTCTAGGTGTCTCTCACGCGTTAGCTCGTCAAGTTTGCCCGGAAGAGCGACGAGCATCTCGACGTGATAGTAGGAAAAATCCGCGAAGGCCGCAGCTACAACCTCCTCTGGCGGTCCGGCGACTATCACGTCCTCTTGCCATGCTATGAGACTCTCCAGCGCGGTTTCACTTTCCTCTTGCAAAGACGCGTTAGCTGCAGCGCGGCGGCTGACGCGCTCGGGCGCATGATATTCCGCCAGTGATGGGCCAAGCGGGTGGATCAGCAGCAGGTCCCACTGGTCGCCTTGACTGTGACGCATTATGAAGGGACGGACCTCACCGAACGCCGCGGAACTTGATCCAGCGTGATGGTAGGCATCTATCAGTTCCAGCAGCCGCCCGGGTGCGGCCCTCACCATGACGAACTTGTACAGGTAATCGGACGGCGTTACGCTAGTTAGCGTGGCAAAGAGAGACGCCAATATCACAGCAATCATTCGGCCTCCGGCGCGCCGGGGTTAACGGTTGGTCCTGGCTCGGGACAATCGACCGGCAGATAACTAAACTGTGTTAGGTGGAGGATGTCTACTTCAGGAGAAGTGCAACATACACTCTCCGCTCAGGTAGAAGACTTGGTGCGGCAGAACGAGGAAGTGTTGCAGGCTGTAACAGGCCAGTGCAGGTCGTTGTCTACAGATCAGCTGTCGTGGCGGCCACTACCAGGAACATGGTCGGTGGGGCAAATCCTGTCGCATCTAACCTTGACGGATCAGTTGTACCGCCCGGGAATGATGGGCGCCGTGGGCGCCGCCAGATCAAAAGGGCTGCGCAGCACCGGTCCGTTCAAACTCGGCCTCATGTTGGGTCTGTTCACCAGGCTGTTGGAGCCGCCGGTTCGCTTCAGGATGAAAGCTCCCAGACCGTTCCGTCCCCCTCCCCCTGCTGAAGAGGTCAAGCCGGGAACGCTGGACGATTTTGTTGTTGAACATGGGCGTATCATAGAGCTGATGAGGGGAGCGGGGGGAGTGGACCTCGCGAGCGAACGTTTCGCGTCGCCCTACACGTCGTTGCTGAAGCTCACCGTCTATCAGGCACTTCACATTATCACATCGCACGCGCGAAGGCATATCTGGCAGATCAAGCGAATGATCGACGATCCGTCGTTCCCGCACGTGAACTGATCAACCAGTTTTTGACCTGGAAACGGAACTCCTTATGAGACAGATCCGATTGTTTTTCTTAGCGTTTACGCTCTTAATTCTGGGGTCGTGCAACAGACAACGGGGAGCGGGAGAGACGAGCTCTGAAGCTGAACCGGCCGGCGTGGCGGGTGGTGCAATGGCAGTGCCGGACGTGGCGCAACAAAACGCACCGCCGGTGAACATCGACCCGAGCCAGATGGAACTAACGGAGTCGGGGGTGCAGTACCGCGATGCAGTGGTGGGTAGCGGGCCGGAGGCCACGCCCGGTCACCGAGTCGAGGTTCACTACACCGGCTGGCTCACCGACGGGACAAAGTTTGACAGTAGCAAAGATCGAGGTGTCCCATTTGAATTCGTGCTGGGAGCCGGCGAGGTGATTCAGGGTTGGGACGACGGAGTGGCCGGCATGCGTGTCGGGGGCACGAGGGTGCTCGTGATTCCTCCGGCGTTGGGCTACCCCAACGGAGCAGGTAATGTCATCCCGCCGGGTGCGACGTTGGTGTTTGAGGTAGAGCTACTTCGAGCGGGAAATTGAGAAGCTAAGCTATCGCTTTCTTCCCCGTCGGGCCTGCCCCGAGCGTTTGTAGAGGGCGACAGCGTAGTAACACGAACTGGCTTGGCAGTTGGCCATCGGGACGCGGACCCGGTGTGTGGATGTGGCTCGCGGTCTGACTTGTACGACGGGGTTCGCGTCGAGCGCGTAATCCGAGTCGACTTCGCGATTTCTCGGCCCGTAAAGTATGAGGTCGATATCTTCGCAGCTGTCGTCGCACATTCCGCCGAAGATGTATTCGAAACCTGTCGCTAGCGACGCCTCGAAATCTTCGTTTGCGTCGTCGGCCAGCCGGCCGATGCGGGGATTGCCCTCTAGCTCGTAACCGCCGCTAGCCATCTCCTCGGTGATGCCTTGTAACCGGGATTGCACCTCGTTGACCCACCGCGTTCTGGCCGCGGCGCGCGGAGATACTGCGGGTTGCCGAGCCCTTGGGCGCTGTTGCCGTGGGGTGCTAGGTGTTGTGTCCGGGGTAGCCCGTTGGGTAGTTCCTTGAGTCGCCGTGGTTTGCTGTTGGCGGACGACAACGCTGGCTACAGCGATTGCGGAGTCGGATTGAGCAGCAGCCGAGTCTGCCGTCATGCTGTCAGCAAGAGCTATGGCAGAGTCGCCGGTGCTGTCGCTCGCAGCAATAGTACTATCTGCCTCGTCTTCGCCGCTCGACGAAAGGTTCGAGTACAACAGAACACTGCCGCTACTCACAACCAACACCGCCAATGTGGCCATCAGCGCGCCGCTCAACTTCTTTTTCGGCTTGTCCGGCGCCCGCTTTGCCATCTTCGGCATGGGCGTCGTGGGGGTTTCCGACGCGGCCAGGGGAAGACCGGCACCATGGAGCGGTCGATGGACAGGTTGACCGGCAGCTACTGTCGGCATACCCGCTTCAGTAGATGCTCCTATCGCCGTCAAGAGCTCATCAACCGACTGGTACCTCTCTTCAGGCTCCTTGGCAAGCATCTTCTGGACAATCTTGAAGAGATCCTTCTGCTCGTCTGTTTCGAGTGGGGGCACCGGTATTTCTTCGGAGATGTGCTTGATACCCACTGCAAAAGAATCGTCTCCCTCGAACGGCACCTTGCCGCAGAGGCACTGGTAGGCGACCACTCCCAAAGAATAGATATCGCTTCGCCCGTCGAGCTCCTGCGCCCTGGCCTGTTCCGGACTCATGTAGTACGGCGTTCCGATCGCCATACCGGTATGTGTGAGACGCGTGCCAGCCGCTGCCTTCGCGATTCCGAAATCCATTACTATCGCCCGACCGTTCTTGTCGAACACTATGTTGTCGGGCTTGATATCGCGGTGGACTACCCCATTGGCGTGGGCGTATCCCAGTGCGCTCCCCGCCTCGGTTAATATCTGTCTTATCTCGGCGGGCGGGATGGGACCACGTTCGTCCAGAATATCCGCCACCGAGCGGCCGCGCAGGAATTTCATTACGAAGTAGATGATCCGACCGGACTTACCAACGCGGTGAATCGGAATGATGTTTGGATGCTCGAGCTTGGCGGCGGTCTTGGCCTCGCGCTGAAACCTCTGGATGAACTCGTCGTCGTACGCCATCGAAAGAGGGAGAACCTTTATGGCGACTTCCCTATCGAGGTTCAGGTCCATCGCCCTGTACACGACGGCCATTCCGCCACGACCCAGTTCGTCGATGATCTCGTACTCACCACCGAGAGCATCCCGCACGAGCTCGAGCTCATCCGGCTCTTTGGCTTTTTTCTCCCTCGCTATCTCAGTGATTGCCGACACGTCCATCCCGCAAGTGGGACAGAATTGGTTGGCTTCCGGAACGTCAGACGCGCAGCGAGGACAGAACATGTAAATACGGGTTAAGAGTCTCCAAAAGATACAGACTCGGTTGGGGCGGTCAAGGCTGTGTATATTGACACGATTCCTGAAACAGCTTCGTATGGGAGGAGGATGAGCCACGACCAGGGTTGGCCGGATTCTTCGGACGCGTCCAATAAATCAAGGGCTATTGCGCTGGCAATGGCTTCAGTGCCGCCGCTCGGGGTGTTCGGAGCTCACCGATTCTACGTCGGCAAGTTCGGGACGGGTCTACTCATGTTGTGCACAATGGGTGGCATGGGCTTATGGTGGTTATATGACCTCGTCCTGGTGGCGGCCGGTTCGTTCCGCGACTCGGACGGTAGACGCGTGTCCAAGTGGGACGAAACGGAACCCGACGAAAAAAGGGAACAGTTGGTCAGCGGTCTCGCGCAAGAGGTACTCGACGAACTGTATGCGTTGCGAAGCGAAGTGGAAGAACTGGGCGAACGGATCGACTTCGCAGAGAGACTGCTGTCAGATCCGAGTAAGCGCCCCGGTTAGTGTGCAGCCCCGGCTTGCCATTCGTCGGGGCTATACTTTCACCGTTCCGCCAATGCGTCCCGCTCCCAAACGTTGTTTTCTCGATTGACGTCGGGAAGGATTCCGGGCGCGTCTATCTCCACCCGGCTAATGGATCTTTCTCCAACCGTGATCCAAGCCGTTCGTGCTCCTGCCAGCCATCGGTCAACCGGAATTAGGTATTCTGACTTTGTTCCGTCGTCGGTCGTAACGGTCAGGTAAACCGGCATCGGCATGTCTCCGTTGTCAGTGACAGTTATGATCGCACCGTCGTCGGTCGGCTCGACCTTCTCTACTGCCTGATCCAAGGTCCAGGTCTCGTAGTACCAGCTGTGCCAGAACCAATCCAGGTTCTGCCCGCTGACCGATTGGAATGTGTTGAAGAAGTCCCACGGGCTGGGATGCTTGAATGCCCAGCTCGTGAGGTACGTTCGCCAAGCGTTCAGGAAGGTCTCTTCGCCCAGGATGTGACGCAGCGCAGCCAGGGCCGTGGCCGGTTTGCGATACGACGCAACTCTGCCCGTTCCGGGCCGTAGGTAGTCCGTCCACGTCATCATCTCACCCTCCGATCCCAGCCGAGCTGAGTCCACATAGATCTGGCGATCCGGGTCGTCGTGATCGAACCCGGGGAAAAACTCTTTGCGTGCCTGGTTTTCGTTGAAGCTAGTGGAACCTTCGTCCATCCAGCCGTATCGCCTCTCATCACTGCTCACCGTCATGGGCGCCCACATGTGAGCTATTTCGTGGGCCGTAACGTAGTAAAGCGAGCTGTCAGAGCGGTCGTTGTAGGAGCCGATGAGGGTCATCATCGGGAACTCCATGCCGCCGCCGATTATGTCCTCACCCTCGATCGCCGTCATGTGGGGCCAAGGATACGGCAATGCGGTGAAACGGGAGAGGAACTCGACCGAGTGCTGGGCGTAGCGGGCCGATTCGCTCCACTTCGGAGCGGTCTCTCTCCAGATTGCGTCTACCCGAGCGTAGTCGATCGTCCCGTCACCGTCGCGGTCTCCCACCGATGAGCGCGCTGCATCCCAGCGTGACTCACGCGTCACGCTGAATGCAAAATCTCTGACGGAGTCTGCGACAAAGTGCCACCGGAGCCGCCCGTTCTCAGAGGTTGAGGTGGCGCGCCCGGGCCCGAAATCGCTGGCGGTGATAATGTGCACTATGGTGTCGCTCACTTCAGCGAGCTCGAGCCGCTCGCGGACGTCCGGAGCCAGGACCTCGGCTCGGTTCTCCAGGCTGCCGGTTGCCATGACCAACCAGCCTTCGGGGACGTCGATCGTCACGTCGTAGCTGCCAAACCCGGCGTAGAACTCGGCATTTCCCGTAAACCGGTCAGTTTGCCAGCCGACGACGTCGTCGTACACGGCCATCTGAGGATACCAGTAAGCGATGTGGAACAAGTTGTCTCGGCTCCATCCCATTCTCCCTTCTGCCCCCTGCTGCGGAATCTCGAAGCTCCAATCGATATCCAGTCGTAGCGAATCGCGGGGCAGTAACGACCTAGGCAGGGTAATGTTCAGGTTGGTTCCGCTTACTCGGTCGCCGAGGTTACCTCGGTTCAACTCCGCTCCCCCCACCGCTACCCGGGACAAATTGATTCCGCCGGTAACCTCCAACGGGACACTCCGGGCGGCTCCCTCAGCATGAACGTTCAGGATGAGTTGTAGGACGACGGAGTTCAGCGTGTCGGGCGAATTGTTGAAGTACATGATCGCGGCGGTTCCATGAATCGTTTTTTCTTCTGTGTTTAGCGCGGTATTGATCTCGTAGCGCGTCCATTGCTGCCAGTAGGCCGGCCCGGGACGTCCCGACAAGCTGCGGGTTCCGTTTTCGATTGCGCTGCGGAAATTCACCGGTGGAACCACTTCGTGGGGCAGCGGACGGTTGGGTTGGAGCGCGACCGGAGCCACCTGGCCGGCTAACACCCGAGAGCCGGCGCACCCCGTAACAGCAAGCACACCCACAAGAATCTGAAAGCCCGTCTTCCTTAGCATTTACGTCCTCCAATCAATCGGTCTCTTCGCCAGCAGATCTTTGAGGCTTACCCCACAGTCAACTGTGCGTTCGTGCGAGCATCCCGGTGCCCGATAACGGCGACGAGTTTCCCTTCCAGAATCTCTTAACTTTTTCGCGGGCTCACATAATAGCACCGGTGAAGGGCCGGATCGCGAGAGCGAGTACTCACTTATCAAGGTTCCCGTTCCGGCTCTCGCGCTGCGGTCTGAACGTTGGCACTAGGATCACAGCGATTACCTTTCCCGATCGCTGTTCTGAGATGCTTACAGTATGAAACGAATAATTTTCAGTGTCTTTGCCTCGGTCACGGTAGTGGTGGGTGCGCCCTTGCCCGGCGCCGCGCAGCAAGGCCACAGGATCCTACCGGGAGGTGACTACCTGCCGAGCATCTGGGCTGATCCCAGGGAGCCGAGAACGTCGGCCAAACTCGTGATCGTCACGGATGGAGCGAGTCAGTTCGGCTCCGGTGTGGAGGGCGAGGCCGGCCTGGGTCGTGCCTTCCCTGTCTACGTTTTCAGCGAGAATCCTTCTGGGGACTACGTTGTTCTCGGGATTGGTGGTGGTGTGTGGGGCAGGTTCAACATGGAGAACCAGCGCCGGGACCACATATCAACCGACTGGGTGTTCCGCATCCCGCTAGCCGTTAAGCGCGGCAACACTCTTTTTCAGCTAGGGTATTTCCACAAGAGCTCGCACTTGGGCGACGAGTACGCTGAAAGGTTTGGGTTGGAGGTGTCTGGTTATAGCCGCGACGAGCTGAACGGGATGGTTTTTGCAAACCTCGCGGGAGATTTTCAGGCCTATTGGGGCGGAGCATATGCCTTCAACACCAGGCCCAGCGGCAGCAAGCGCTGGGCGAGTGTCGTTGGAATTCACGGCTCCGCCTCGAGGTTCGGCGCTGTGGCCAGACCTTTCGGCGGCCTGCACTTAGCTTTCGATCAGGATTCGTCGTGGCGGCCCCAGTTTCATCTACAGGTCGGCCTGATCCTACTGCCGAACCAGCCACGCCGGGTTCGGACGGCCCTGGAGTTGCACGGAGGTCCGTCCCCGCAGGGCGAGTTCCATCGATTGGATGAAACCTATGCAACCGTTGGTATCTACATAGACTTTTAGGGTACCATCAGGATGAACCAGAAGGGGAAGGTAATGCCCGCTGATCCGCGTCTTACAATTCTTCGAGTTGGAGTGGTCTTCCGTGTCTTTCTGGCGCTGGCCCTACTGGTGCTTGCACTGCAACCTGCCCATGCAGTGCAAGAAGCGGCACGGTTGCGACCCACCGTCATTCTCATCTCGTTCGACGGGTTTCGCTGGGACTATGTCGATATGGCTCCAACTCCCAATCTCGATCGCCTTGTTGCAAACGGAGTTAGGGCGGGATCACTGATTCCTTCGTTTCCCACAAAAACTTTTCCCAACCACTACACAATCGCTACGGGACTGTACCCAGAGCACCACGGCGTGGTGGCAAACAACATGTACGATCCGGAGTTTGACGCGCGTTTCGGTTTGGCGGATAGAGATGCTGTTGCAGACGCCCGCTGGTACGGCGGCGAGCCTATCTGGGTGACAGCTGAAAGGCAGGGTCAGATAACGGCCACGTTCTTCTGGCCGGGAACGGAGGCGGCGATCGGAGGCGTACGGCCCACGCATTGGCGTCCGTATGACGGTTCGGTTCCGAACTCACAGCGTGTTGCTCAAGTCCTGGAATGGATCAGATTGCCCGAGGATGAGCGTCCCACCTTTCTATCCCTCTACTTCAGCGATGTAAACGACCTGGGACACGAGTTCGGGGCAGAATCACCTGAAGTGATTCAGGGGATCGCGCAAATGGACAACCTTCTAGGACAACTGCTGCAAGGGCTGGACGAAGACGGTCTGACTGCCCAGGTGAACTTCATCGTCACGTCGGACCACGGAATGACCGATGTGGACCCTCAACACGTGATAGTACTGGATGACTACATAGACCTTTCCGTCGTGGACATCGTTGATCTCGGTGCGGTCTTGGCAGTGCGTCCCGATGCGGGCCGGGAGCGAGAGGTTTATGAAAACCTCGCTGGCGTGAACGGAATGTCGCTGTACTGGAAGTCCGACATCCCGGAGCGCCTGCACTATTCCGATCACCGTCGCATAACTCCGATAGTTGGTATTGCGGACGAAGGCTGGATCATTACCACGGTGGCAGTGGTTGATAGATGGGGAGTGATAACGGGTGACCACGGATATGATAACGCGCTGCCGTCTCAGCATGGCACGTTCATCGCCAGCGGACCGGCTTTTCGACCCGGTATCGTTGTCGAGCCCATCGAGAACATCGAGATATACAACATTATGGCTCACATCCTGGGGCTCGAACCTGCGCCCAACGACGGG
>JAZFQE010000143.1:0-5758 GCA_036444955.1 Gemmatimonadales bacterium | reverse complement strand
GGGGCTGGTCGAGAAAAGACCTGCAGCCCGGGGACAAGGTCACAGTGAGCGGCCATCGTGCCAGGAACAGACCTACCGTTGGAAGGGCTACGGGAATAAACCGTGAGAATGGAGAAGTGGTTTATCGCGGTGTTGCCGAAGGCGAATAAGAGTCCGGCAATTTGTAACTGTAAGGCTCGTTCGACCACTCCGCTCTGAGCAGTGACAGTCGTTTTCAATGACAGAGAAACAAATATGGGAAGCAAAGACAAAGCCAAAAAGGAGCAACAGAAAAAAGCGCAGCGTACGCCGAAGGAAAAACGACAGTTGAAAAGGGAAAAGAAGAACAAATAGCCGCGCGCCGTCAAGTCCCATACAGCGGGATCGAATCTGGCGGTCAGTAGGCTTGGCTGATCGGCCTGGGAGAGAGACATGTATTCTGACTTGATCAACGTATCCCGATATACGCGGGTCGCCGGCACCGCGCTCCTGCTATTCCTGGCTGCGCCCTATTCAAGCGGCACCCTGAAGGCGCAGTCCCGCGCAAATGCCTCCGCGATCCCGGATCTGAACGGCATATGGTTTCGGTCCGGTGACGGTTGCACGCCCAACGGTGTGACGTGCCCGTTTAACGTCGCCGAGCTGCCGCTGAAGGCGAGAGCGCTCGGGTTTCGTGAAGCTTTCGACGAGCCCCTCGCTCCCAAGTACGACTGCGTGCCGTCAGTCGTCCCATCGCTCGTCGCAGACCCGTACAAAGTCCAAATGGAGCAAGCGGACGATAGAGTCGTCCTCACTTACGAGAAGGACGACATCATCCGTACGGTTTGGCTGGATGGACATGGGCACGCACCGCCGCTAGTGGGCCACTTCTTTCAACAGGGCTACTCCCGCGGGTGGTATGAAGAAGACCAGTTGGTTGTCGAAACTACCAAATTTACGTTCGACCCGATTGGACTCGACGACATGGCGAACCTTCCGTCCTCGACATCCAAGAAAGTAACGGAGCGCTATTGGAGAGAGGGTGATCTGATGACCGTGGAAGTCACGACGGAGGACCCGCTGATCTTGAACGCGCCGATTCAGTTCACCTGGTCGTTCGCATTGTCCGATGAGCCCCTGTATCTGCCCTACGGATGCGATCCTGCGCTATCGAAGGAAGCCTTGGAGTTTCTTCCGCCCAAATACGTCGATCCGGACTTCGTTCGTATCACGGTGGCGCCCTACGGTGAGCAGTCGCGCGACTGAGATAAGCGGACGATCTATGATGATATGAGAATGGAGGCTGGGCTAATGAGATTGAGAAAACTCGCCATATACGCTGCGGCCGCGGGCATACTGATGCCGGCAAGTCCTCTAAGTGCTCACCACTCACAAAGACCGTTCTATGACTACGGTCAGTGGGTCGAGATAGAAGGTACAGTGAACCGGTTTAACTTCGGAAACCCCCATCCCGTGTTATATCTCGAGGTTATAGAGCCGGATGGCGAGACGGTCGAGTGGAAGCTCCTCTTTCCCCCGGCTTCGGTGTTGATGAGGCGCGGCTGGACTGCGGAGCACTTTGTTCCCGGTGAGGTAGTCACCGCAAGAGGGCGCCCATCGCGCCAGCCGGGGACTCATGGTATGGCCAGCCTGACCATTACGCGACCCGACGGGACAATCGTCATCAGGAGCGGCGGCGGGGCTTCTAGCGAAAACTAGCGTGGCCGTTGCGCTAGCCGGGCGTCTTACGGAGCGGGTGGAGCAACCCATATTGCCAGCCACGCAGCGCCATCACCGCGACGACGCCCTCGCGCTGTTGCAGCGGGAGGGATGCGTCGTCAGTATTCAGAAGATTGAATTCCCAGGCCAGCCGTTTCAGCTTGCGTTGAAACTCGGCTTTACTTTGGGGCGATAGCATACCGTTGAGGACGATCAGGCTTTCATCGTCCCCGCTGAATCGACTTTTTAGAAATTCCTGAGCGACTCTTTCCTGGAAGAAGGATTGAATCGGCCCGTTCTCACGCCAACTGAAGTTGGGCGCGACCCGTACCTTGATCCTGTTGTGCGGTAGCAGGTCTATGAGCCCCAGGCGGTCCAGCTGTGCGAGTTTCCGAAAGCATTCGCCTTCACTAATGTCGTAGAAAGCCACGATGTCGGCCATGGTCCACTTGTTGAGCGCACAGATGGCCACAACCAACAGCGTGACGTCGTCGGTGACCTCCTGCTCCTGCTCGACCGTAAGCTGCTGCAGCTTGTGCTGTTGATCGGTCATGAGTTGCACGAGGTCTGAAATCTCCATGTCGAGCATATGGCAGATCTGGTCGAGCCGCTCCAGGGAGAAACTTTTCTGCGAGAACAGTCTTTTGATGCTGGCTTCCGTCAGCCCCAGCTCGCGGGAAACAGCAGCGTAGGTTTTACCCTGGGCTTTAAGGGCCTGCTTCAGTGTCTTGATGAGTTCGCTGGTCTGCGCCATGACGGTGGGCTCCAAAAGTATCTGTTAATAATACCAACAGCCGTAAATAACGCAACAATTGAGAAAAAGGTAGCTAAATAAGTAACCTACTGGCAGTCTGGCGCTGAACTCATCAACTGGCGGCAGCACCATGACACGGTTATTCAGGAACAAAGAATTTTCCTCTCTCGCGGCGAGATCCACGAAGGCACTGATCCTGGCCTCGCTGGCGGTGCTGTTGGTTGGCTGTGGCGGTGGCGACGGCGGTGGACCGGCGCCGCAGACGCAGAGTACCGGCCCCGGTCTTCTCGACGAGGGCGGGATCCTCTGCGAACTCGCGGCTGCCCTGCTCGGCGGCGATTGCGTCGGGGTTGGCAACGTGGACCCGTGTAATTTCATCAGCTCTTCGTGCGGGTTTTACGACACCGCGACTCAGCCATCCCCTCAGCCATCCCCTCAGCCATCCCCTCCTTTACTTGATTGGCCGGCGGATCCGGTGCTTTCGACCGTGACGCTGGACTGGACACCCAGGGCGTTCAATAGGGACGGCACGGTCCTCACCGATCTGGATGGCTACATCGTCTATCTCGGCCCAGAATCGGGCATCTATACAGATTTTCGGGTACTCGACAATCCCGGCTTGGTGACTTACGTGCTGGACCTTCCACGGGAGGGGACATGGTACATCGCAATAACCGCGACTAACGTCAAAGGGTCCGAGAGTCGCCACAGCAACGAAGTGATGATCGAGGCTACCTGAGTAAGAGCGCCGGAGAAGAATAGGCATTAAGGGGACCGCTGAATCGCACAGTATGTGGAATCCGTCACACAACCAGGCTGGTAGAAAGTAGATCCTGTGCGGATCCCGCCGATAGTCAGATCCTCGATGCGTAAGAAACTGAAAGTCAAACAAGTTAAGAGCTTCTCCGCTTTGGATGAACTGAAGACGGACGATCGGCGCACCTTAATAAAGGAGACCAAGATTCTCGACGTTGAGTCGGGGCACCTGTTGTTCGAGGAGGGAGACTCCGAGAAACGAGCGTTCTACGTGCTTTCGGGTTCGGTGGAGCTTCGTGTAGGGGACCAGGTTGTTACGACCATCACGGGTGGTACGGAAGAAGCGCGCGATCCCCTAGCGCCCGAGCTACCACGTCGCTACACAGCCTTGGCGAGCGACGCGGTAGAGTACTTCTCTGTCGATAGCGACTCGCTGTACACCATGTTGTACCCGGATCCGACAGAGGGGGAATATAACGTCAGCGAACTGCGCGATGAAGCGGCTAAGACAGGATTTGGTGAAGCTCACGAATCGAGCGACGAATCGAATCAGACAGGAGCTGATGAAGTCGACGAGTCGAGCGACGAATCGGATCAGACAGGAGCTGATGAAGTCGACGAATCGAGCGACGAGGCGGATCAGACAGGAGCTGATGAAGTCGACGAATCGAGCGACGAAGCGGAGCAGACAGGAGCCGATGAAGTCGGCGAATCGAGCGACGAAGCGGATCAGACAGGCGCTGATGAAGTCCCCGAAGCGAGCGACGAAGCGGAGCAGACACACTATAACGTTCGCAAAGTTCGCGCCGAAGTGGAGCTGACTGATACGTGGGCGACCGCACTCGTGCGGTTAAAGGCCTTTCACAAGATCCCGCCCGACAACATTCAGGGCATATTCATGCGGCTGGAACAAGTCGACGCCAAGGCAGGCGACGTGGTGATCAAGCAGGGCGAGCAAGGAGATTACTTCTATGTCGTCACGGTCGGCCGTTGCGTGGTGACCCGAGAGACGTCGATAAGTAAGGAAGGCATCAGACTCGCGGAGCTCGAGGTGGGCGATAGTTTCGGGGAGGAAGCGCTGATCTCGGGAGCCAAGAGGAATGCCACGGTTGTAATGGAAACCGACGGTACGCTGATGCGCCTCGGAAAAGAGGACTTCCACACGTTGATCAAGGAGCCGATGCTCGATTGGGTGGACGTGGATGAAGCGAACAAGATCGTCGCCGACGGGGGGCGGTGGTTGGACGTGCGCGGAAGGAGCGAGTTCAAGGCCGACCACGAGAATGGAGCCATCAATATGCCATTCTACGCCGTTCGGCAGAAGCTCGAGACCCTAGATCCGCTTATTAAGTACGTGGTCTACTGTGACTCCGGGCAACGCAGCGCTGCCGCTGCGTTCATGCTGAATGAAAAAGACTTTCAGGCTTACGTTTTGAAAGGCGGGCTAAAACGGCCGGGATCGGACGACCAAAATGTTGTGACATCACTTCGAGGCGTTAGTTCGTCCCAGCTCGCACTTTTGATCGATGATGTGGTCGTGAAACTCTTCCCTTTGGAGAAGCCCGTGATCACGATTGGCAGACACCAGGACAACGATATCCGGATTGACAATGACTTCGCTAGCAATAGACATGCACAGATCCTTGTTGATCCAAAAGAGCCGCTTGAAGGTCATAGAGACGTCGTTCTAGAGGATCTGGGCAGCACCAATGGCGTCCTGGTTAACGATAAACAGGTCAAGCGTTGCCAGCTAAAACCAAATGACGAAATTACAATCGCCCGGAAACAGTTCAAGTTGCTGGACGACTCTCAATCAGACTCAGAGACTGTTACGGACCACGTCCTGGAAGGTTAAGGGGCTGAAACAGTGACGGTAGGTGATCTTGGTTTCGGCACTAGAGTGGGCACCTCAAGAGCGACCCTTACAGCTGCTTTCGGCCAGAAGCGGTCGTTGATTAACAACTCATTAACGTGGTAATTCACTGTATTCCTTTTGGCGGCGCCTCGTCATATTGAGGAGTATCGCCACCGATCTCGTCCCAGGGCGCCTTCGAGCCCACGAAAATATGCCGCTGAAGCGTAACACCTGGATCTCCGTTCACGCTTCCTAGAGCTACGCCGTGAACCTGGCCTTCATGAACGCCGCCGAGCGTCGAGCCGCACACACCGCAGAAATACAGACCCCACCCCGGGGCCGACTCG
Organism: Gemmatimonadales bacterium; assembly: GCA_036444955.1. Taxonomy (GTDB): domain Bacteria; phylum Gemmatimonadota; class Gemmatimonadetes; order Gemmatimonadales; family GWC2-71-9; genus B16T1B5. Next base: position 369 of record JAZFQE010000143.1, on the reverse strand, counting down.
TAGATCGTAAGTTTCTCCTGTCCAGCAACCCAAGAAAATTTACCCGCCTCTACCTCAGCGTAGGCAGATGCGGCACCGCCGAACACTTTGCGGCATCGAGAGCAATGACAGCTACGGGCGTCACTGAGAGCCCCCTGAACTTCGTATTTGACGCCACCACAGAAGCACTCACCGCTAATCGACATTCCTTGCCCCTAAATATGCAGGATCTTGAATATTGCCTACCCGTCGACGGCTGCTTACGGCCATAAGCGGTCATTCAGGATAGAGGCTTGAGAGACGTTGAGCCCGGTAGACGGCATATCCCGCTGGCGGCTCATCTTTCAGCACGATATGGAAGACCTTCTCGGCGGGTTCCGTGCGAGTCAC
>JAZFQE010000142.1:0-2257 GCA_036444955.1 Gemmatimonadales bacterium | reverse complement strand
TGATTCGGTTATTCCCGCCTCTTTCATTAGTCTCTCAAGGCGTTCATTAGCGGCAACGGCCTTCTGCTTCTGTCTGTCAATTTCTTTCTGTGAAGCGGCAATCTCAGATTCCAGACGTCGTATTCTTATGATCTCATCGTGCCACCATAGGGCGTTTGTGTCGTAGGGACGAATCATAACGCTCCTTTATCGTTGGGGGTGGGCGGTGTCAAGGAACTTCCTAGGACGCAATTAAAGCGTCGATTAATTGCGTCTTGCGAGGAAATGGATCCAATCAGTACCCCTTTTGTAGGTCGGGTTGACGTAATTGCACACTTCCAGATACACTCTATCCCAAACGAGGGATGGCTAACCAGCCTGGGCCTCCAGCAGTTGCGTGAAGCCGGCTGTCGCGGGAATTTTTGGGTTCATCGTGGCCATACCTCAATAAGGGGAGTTCTTATCATTTAGCCAAAGCGAGTTCGTATCATTTCCCACTCCCCACCCCCCGGTGGAGTTGGGGAGCCAACGGAGACACTTGCTATGCGCGTTCGCTTCTGGGGAACCCGTGGGTCCATTCCAAAGCCCGGGCAGACGACACTGCGCTACGGCGGCAACACTCCTTGCGTCGAAGTGCGTGCCTCCGATGAGACCCTTGTGGTGCTGGATTGTGGCACTGGTGCTCGCGAGCTCGGGCGTACTATGGCAGCAGCAAGCTCGAGCCCCATACACGGTCATCTCCTTATCGGTCACACCCATTGGGATCACATTCAGGGATTTCCGTTCTTCGCGCCGCTCTTCGTCCCTGGCAACGTCTGGGAAATCTACGCTCCAGGTGGACGCGGCCGGCAGATCGAGGCGAGCCTCGTGGGACAGATGGCCTACGACTATTTCCCGATCACGCTCGAAGCTCTGGACGCCGAGGTCCGGCTCCACGATCTGACGGAGGGCGTGCTCGATCTTGGGAGCATCAGAGTAACGACCCAGTATCTGAACCATCCTGCGCTGACGCTTGGCTACCGTCTGGAAGCGGACGGTGCCACGCTGGTGTACGCCACGGATTACGAGCCGCATTCACTGCATCCCCTCGAGGCACCGCCAGGAATGACGCCGGTCCATCATGAGGACCGGCGTCACCTCCGCTTCCTTGAGGGAGCAGACCTTGTCATCCACGATGCGCAGTACACTCTGGACGAGTTTCCAGCCAAAGCCGGATATGGACACACACCGATGGAGCGCGCCGTCGACTATGCCATGCTGGCGCAGGCAAAACAGTTGGCACTCTTCCACCACGACCCCGACCGTGACGACAAGGCGGTCGAGCGCCTGTGTGAGATGGCGAGAGCCCGAGTTGCTGCAGGTCAATCTGCGCTGAAGGTCTTCGCCGCTGCTGAAGGTCAAGTCATAGAGCTGTCACAGAGACCTGCCAGCCCGCGCCCAACTATTCCGCCCGAGAAGTCCGCTTTGCTTTCCCTCGCCCCGCGAGGGGACAGTACGGTGCTCATCGTGGACGACGACCCTGAGATGATGATCCTGCTTGAGACCACGCTACAAGCCGAGGGCGTTCACATACTGACAGCTACCGATGGAGAGTCCGCACTGACGCTGGCGCGGCAGAAACGCCCCACCTTGATCCTGCTCGACGTGAATCTCCCGGGACTCGACGGTCTCGCCGTCTGTAGGATGCTGCGAGCTGAGCCGGACCCTCGCCTGTGCGACGTTCCGATTGTGATGCTCACCGGGGTAAAGCTGACAGAGGCAGATCTCGTCGAGGCGTTTGTGGCTGGGGCGACCGACTACCTGACCAAGCCGGTCAAACCGACGCTGGTCCGCTCGCGCGTTCGCGCTTGGCTCTCACGAACCGCCACTGTCTAAGTCGGACCACACAAGATTGGCACAGTTAGCAATTGATGTAGGGGCGCTGCTCAACCATCCCGTAGCTGAAGAAAAAGCCGAATTAGGCAGGCGAGAGTAGAGATCGGACCTCTTTTCTACGAGATCTTCGCCGAACCACTTGTTAGGGGGTCTTGGCCCCTCGGACGTCTGATAGACTCAATGCCTACCATCAATCGTCGTATTGATGGTGACGACGAAGCCATGCCATACTATAAGGCAGGTCATAATGAATCTGGCTAGGACTCAATTCAAGAGATGTCATAGAAGCTATTGAATTGCGTTTCAGCCGGTTACCCACAGTATTGGAGAAAAAAACGGCGGCCTGTTGAGGTAAAAGTGAGTGTTAGCTGGCAGGCTGACCTCAACATTTCCTTCGGCCTAG
>JAZFQE010000141.1:0-10935 GCA_036444955.1 Gemmatimonadales bacterium | reverse complement strand
CCTGAGCAGCAATGCTATGGGCCCTACGGGCGCTGTCTTGGAAGCAGAAGCACTGGATGTTGTAGCCGAGCTCTGCAAGCGTCGCCGAAGCAGCGGCACCGGCAAGCCCGGATCCAACGACAATGATGTTGAATTTTCTCTTGTTAGCGGGATTCACCAGCTTCATCTCGAAGCGGTATTTGTCCCATTTGTCCTCTAACGCACCTGCGGGAACTTTGGAATCAAGACTCATCGATCAGACTTTCCGCGGTATCATCGGAGCACGCCGGTCATCACGGAAATCGGCACCACGATGTATCCTGCGAAAATCCCGACTGACATCAGCGCAGCAAAGCTCCTGCGCAGTCTATTGTACTGAGGATGGTTTGCACCAAACGTCTGTAGACCGCTCCAAATGCCGTGATATAGGTGCATTCCCAACACGCCGACAGCGATAATGTACACAAGGGACACGGGCACCGACTGGAATCCGGCGACGATATTGCTGTAAGGATTACCATGCACGAAGTCCGGATGAACGGTACCGAACGTGAAGTGAAGCAGGTGGTAAATCACAAATGTGAAGATGATCACCCCACCCCACCGCATTGTACGGGAGGCGTATGTATCCTCTAAGTGCATTGGCCTCCGATACTCGACCGGCCGAGCGGTCGTCGCCATGAAGTACAGCTGAATAGCTGCGACGATGTGAAGTAGAACTGACACCAAGAGCCCCACACGTGTTATCAACAACAACTGACCACGCCCGAGAAGGGGTGCTCCAACGGTCCTGAGAAATTCTGCATACGCTGTAAACTTCTCCGGCCCCTGAAACACTTTGAGGTTACCCAGCATGTGCATAACGATGAACAGAAACAGTATCACGCCTGTCACCGCCATGACTACTTTCTTACCCACCGAGCTGCGGTAGAGAGCCAAAACTTTAAGCACTGATAGCTATGTTGATGGGGACGCGTATGGGGCAGTTAAATGGCCACAGTTTCCATGGTAGAGCGCACGTGGTCTGCTGATTTGTTCAGAGCAACCTGTTCTTTGCTGCTCAGCTCCACCTGTAGAATCTGTTCGAGACCATTCCTGCCAAGCTTACAGGGTACACCAAGATATAACCCACTTAGGCCGTACTCGCCCTCGAGCCATGCAGCACACGGCAAGATCCGCTTCTTGTCACGCACGATTGACTCGGCCATCTGTGTGGCGGCAGCCGACGGCGCATAGTAAGCCGAACCTGTTTTCAAATATCCGACTATCTCCGCTCCCCCTTTGCGGGTTCGCTCCACTATCTCATCCAGGCGCTTACGGTCCACGAGCTGTGTGATGGGTATCCCCGAGACCGTCGTATAGGATATGAGAGGCACCATCGAGTCGCCGTGGCCACCGAGCACCATAGCCTGAATGTCCTCCACAGAAACATCGATCTCCATCGCAAGAAAGCTGCGATAGCGGGCCGTGTCGAGCACTCCCGCCATACCGACAACGCGTTCTCTGGGAAACCCCGTAGCCTCTTTCGTGACCCAGCACATGACATCGAGTGGATTCGACACGACAATCACTATAGCGTCCGGCGAAGTGTCTTTGACCTGCAGCGATACCGATTTAACGATTTCGGCGTTGGTCTTTACGAGGTCATCCCGGCTCATTCCCGGTTTGCGGGCGATACCCGCCGTAACAATGACCATCTCGCTGCTCTCCGACGGGCCGTACTCGTTAGTTCCGACCACCCGCGAATCGAATCCTTCGATAGGAGCCGACTCCCACTGGTCGAGTCCCTTGCCCTGCGGTACCCCATCGACTATGTCGATTAGAATGACCTCGCGCGCCAGTTCCTTCTCTGCAATGCGCTGCGCCAAGGTGGCACCGACGTTACCGGCACCCACAACCGTTATCTTATTCACCTCTGCTCCTATTTCTCATCGCGGCGCCCTGTGCAAGCGCGCTATCCTTGCGCGAAAGCGCAACTCCGTCAGACTCGAGATCTAACCCTAACCGCCGGATGGCTTCATAGAGTACAACGCCGGCCGCCGTCGCCAAATTAATATTCCGCACCCCTCGTTTCATCGGGATCCGAAACATTCGTTCCGGATACTTCTCCAGAATCCGTTTCGGCATGCCCGCGGTCTCACTGCCGAACACGAGCACCGAGTTTTCGGAGTACGGCGCCCCTAGATACGAACGGCGCCCGTGCGCCGAGAAATATATACAGCGGTCTCTTGAAATGGCCTCTCTGAAATCTTTCCAGGTTGGGTGAACCCAGAGATCCACCTCGTGCCAGTAGTCCAGTCCTGCGCGTCGCAGCTGATCATCCGCAAGCGAAAAACCCAGCTTCCCGACCAGGTGCAGCCCAGAACCCGTAGCCGCACACAGCCTCGCTATGTTGCCGGTGTTGGGGGGAATCTGAGGCTCTAGGAGAGCTACGGCGAGACCCACACCCCTCTCTCCTACTGGCGCGAATTCACGTACTCGATCTCTCGTCCCAGCACAAAGCCAGCGGCTACTGGAAATTCCAATTCACGATAGGCAGTATTGGAAACTTATCCTTGCTCGTGATGATATTGATCAGCCCGATTTGAACCCCGTTCATGTTCTTCGTGTAGTTAACTAGGCTCAACTGTAGCCCGCTCATCGTCTCGGCATGGTTCACCACACCCCACTGGAACCCTTCCCCATTACCGACGAAATTGACGACTCCGGACTGGAATCCCTCGAATCGTCCTTTCGTCACGTTGACTAGGTGGTTTTGCCATCCGCGAAAGTCTGAGTCAGCAAGTCCGACCAATCCATACTGCAGTCCCGCCGACGGCGCCGTCGTGTGGTTGACGAGACCGATGTCCAGGCCGGTCACCGACGCGTTGCGGCCGTAGAGGATATTGAGTCGAAGGCCCCTGATAGATTGATCTTCGGGAAAGATCTGAATCGGATTGACCAGCGCTACTTGGATCGGACGCTCCTGGGCTACCATTCCCTTAGGCGTCGCAGCAGCCATCGCGGTGAAAACGATGCATCCTAGCAGTTCCATGCTCTTGCTGGTCATTCTCGGCTCCTCAAGGTGGGTGGATGCGGTAGACTGTCGCCCTGCCGCGCAATTGCGCGGGTGAATAAATACCGCCGGTGCCTGCCTATTGCCACTGGCTCCAAGACGATGAAAGTATAGTGTAGGACAAACAAAGATCGCTACTTAGCTTGAGTGATGCCAAAACCTAACCGCTCAGCCTCTCCCAAGCAGCAGGGCGCCGCGGCGGCATCCACCGATTTCATCCGCGCTAAGGTTGCGGCAGATCTCGCTTCTGGTAAGTACGGTCGGAGAGTCGTTACCCGATTCCCTCCAGAACCGAACGGCTATCTGCACATCGGGCACGCGAAGTCGATCTGCTTGAACTTCGGCATCGCCCTGGAAAACGAGAGCGGGCGCTGCAATCTCCGGTTCGATGACACCAATCCAACCACCGAGGACGTCGAGTACACTGAATCAATTCAGAATGACATTCGCTGGCTCGGCTTTGATTGGGGTGATACGGCGCTCTACGCTTCTGATTACTTCGAGCGGCTGTACGACTACGCGGTACAACTCATCAAGAGTGGGAAGGCATACGTTGACAGCTCGACTGAACGCGAGATTCGCGAGTACCGAGGGACTGTTACCCAGCACGGTCGCGAGAGTCCATATCGGGACCGGCCTGTCGGCGAGAGTATCGATCTCTTTGCGAGGATGAGAGCCGGCGAGTTCGAGGACGGCGCGCATGTCCTGCGGGCCAGAATCGACATGGCGTCTGCGAACATGATCATGCGCGATCCGATCCTCTATAGAATCAGACACACCCATCATTATCGCACGGGCGACAAGTGGTCTATCTACCCGATGTATGATTTCGCCCATTGCCTCTCGGACGCCATTGAAGGCATCACGCATTCCTTGTGCACCCTCGAGTTCAAGGACAATCGCGAGCTCTACGACTGGGTCCTGGAAGGTGTGGAGATAGACGAACCGCCCGAGCAAACTGAATTTGCCCGGCTCAATCTCGATTACACAGTGTTGAGTAAGCGAAAACTCATCCGCCTGGTCGAAGAGGGGCACGTAACCGGATGGGACGATCCCCGCATGCCAACCATCGTCGGGTTGCGCAGGCGCGGCGTCACTCCCGCCGCGATCCGAAAGTTCTGTGATCTGATTGGTGTCGCGAGAGTCGATTCCCATGTGGATATAGGAAAGCTCGAATATTGTATCCGGGACGATCTCAACATGACCGCCCCTCGAGTGATGTGCGTCTTGCGTCCTTTGAAGGTTGTAATCGACAACTATTCCGAAGACACGTACGAGGAATTGGAGGCGCCGTACTATCCGCACGACGTGCCAAAGGAGGGTTCGAGGAAAATCCCCTTCTCTCGGGTCTTGTACATAGAACAGGATGACTTCAGCGAAGATCCTCCCAAGGGATTCTTCCGCCTGGCACTTGGACGCGAGGTGCGCTTACGTTACGCGTACTTCATCAAGTGCGTAGGGGTGGTAAGAGACCCTCAGAGCGGCGAGGTCGTCGAACTCCACTGCACATACGATCCTGAATCAAGGGGTGGCAAGTCACCTGACGGACGGAAGGTAAAGGGCACTGTCCACTGGGTCTCCGCCGAGCAGTCGCTTCCTGCGGAGGTGCGGCTCTACGACCGATTGTTCAGGATTCCTAATCCCGACGCGGTTTCTGAGGCAGCGGATTTCACGGCGCACCTCAACCCTGCGTCGGTCGTAACGCTCGCTGACAGCCGCATCGAACCCAGCGTTTCAGCTGACCCGACCGGCACTAGGTATCAGTTTGAGCGGCGGGGTTACTTCATCAGCGATGTAACGGATTCATCCCCGGGCAATCTCGCGTTCAACAGGATAGTGACGTTGAGAGACACGTGGGCCAAGATCGAGGCGAAGCGTACAAAAACGAAATAACAGCGAATCGCCGCGACGTGGCACATGTGGACACCCAGATCGTGAAGGGGGTACTGCAAGGCGTTGCTCTAGCCCGAGCCGATCAGCTCTCGCCACAGTGCGAACGCAACGCCCCCGGCCACCAGAACAGCGACACCGCTTGGCCACATGGAAATCGTCACACCTCCCACGATGAACGGTACTCCAAAAATTACGCGTAGCAGGTGAGCAACAGCTACAAGTGAAAGGAGTACAGCAGCTATCAAGATTGCAGGCTTCATTACGGAACTCCCTATCTATGTTAGGAAGGTGCGAGTTGCTGCATCCACGATGGTATCGACAATTGACTGCTTGAGCCTGTCTATGCGAATCGCGGCCAGACCCGCTTGTTTGAGAGCTTCCATTTGCGCCAACTCCGCTCTTCCCCGAACCGCCAGCCGGAACTCGGGCCCAGTCATCCCTCCGGCGGCCAGCGCGCCGGTCCATTGCTTCAGATCGGCCTCCGCCTGCTGCGCGAAGTCCTGACCGTCTTGGAACAGAGCCTCGGCGTGCTCCTCCACCTCTCTTCTTCCAAGCGTTACGAGATTCGCTTTGAAAAGCGTCAGAAAATCATTGAAATCGGGCACTTGATTCAGCTTACCTCTGCGGAGGCTATTCGCTGATTACTCCCTTATTTTTGCGGCCTCGAGCTCGATGATGGTATCAAAGGCCGCCGCAACATTGCTCTTGCTCGCCGCTATGCCAGCTGCGCTCATTGTGCCCCGCTGAGCCCAAAGCGCGAAGAATCCACCCAGGAGGCTTCCATCGGGAGCCTTGAGGATTGCCCATTGCTCAGCCGTGATCTCGTTCTCGGGCAAGCCTCTCGCATACTCATACGCGGCCGCAACGCGAATCATCAAGTCCTTGACCTCAGCATCGAGTTGAGAGAAGGGTGTCGTCGCTTCATCCATCAGCGCAAGCGCTTCAGCCTTCAGCGATGTTGCATTCTCGTATGCATGCTGGTCGAACACAGCGATCGTTCGTGTGCACGAGAAGATCACAGTTGCTACTGCAACCAGCCTTATAAAACGTACCTTACTACTCGTTGACATCACGCAGTGCAATTCGCGTTTTCCGCCACAGAAGACAGACATCTTCGTCTAAACCGACCCGGTGTCGCAAGGATCACCAGCTCATCCACCCAAATAACCTTACTCCGCGATACGCCATACGCCGTCGGAACTTCGAAACTCCGAACTCACGCATGAGCCTCGCAAACATCCTGTCTGCATCCTTCCGGCTCCACTGCCCTATCACATTCCTCCACTGGCCGTTCTTATCAAGATACTGGTGGGAGCTCGCTGGCAGCTTGCCTTTGTGTCGGTAGATCCAGTCGTGCACGAGCGCCCCGGCTCTGTGCAGTCCGTCCGGCCTGAGTCCCGTCAGCGTCCACACAAAACGGGGGATGCTTGCACCATCGTAAATGAACCCTGCTGGAATAACGATGCGATACCTGGTATCCAATAACTCCCAGCAGTACTCGTACTCCTCGTCGAGCCGATAGAGTTTGTCCGTTACCGGAACCGAGTCGGGTTGTTTATTCTGCAAATCGTCGGTCACTGTTACGCTACCTTTTCGTGATCCTCCGAGTACGGTGCCTACCAGAAATCCTCCTGTCATGAAATCTGACTAGGAGACAACCGCAGAACCGCGTGTTTGGGACATGTGGGGCCATGTCGCTGAGATATCGTTCCGCCTCCAGCGGGTCGGCCTAGTCCAAGAATCTGTGCCGAACTGTGGACGGAGGCAGGAAGCATTGCTCCTCACGTCCCAGGATGCGGTGCCTGTGCCGCGCTACCAAATCGTAGATAGCGTCACGCACTCTTTTCGGCACCAGCTTCCCTAACATCAACAACAAACGCCAGCGTCCGCCCAGGTAACTGATAACCCGCAACGCCGCATCCGAGCGGACATAGACACGCTCCGGACGGCCTTCGCAAGCTGGCTCGAGCCAAACCACAGAATCGACACCCTTGACTTCTGGGTGGCGTTCCAGCGTGGCGTTGCCATAATCACTTTCCAGCGCTGCGAAGCGTAGATGGCTCTCTCGCTCATGGCGCAACACAAACTGCACATTCCAGTTGCAAAACCCGCAGGTACCGTCGTACAGCAGAGTTGGGGACAGCTTCACGGGCTGGCGCGCGTGGGTGGCCATCTCGGCGACCACCTGTTCACCGACCTCTTGTACCGGATGAGGCTCTCACCAAAGCGTCGCTCCAGCTGGGGTTCTTCAAGCAAGGCCACAAATGCGTGCACGAGTCCGGCCACCGGCAACGTCGTGGGTATCACGGACAGCGAGGCAAGCGACAGGCCGAAGCCGAGAAACACCGTGAGCGCCGAGACATACTCGCGAACGCTCAAAGCCACCCAGCCCCAAACCAAAACAAAGCCGGTCGCGTACAGCAGTCCCTGAATTCCCGCGAAAAGGCACCGCACAGTCGCTCCAGCCTGTAATTTATCACGCAGGTGGCTGTTATCCACAATATCTCCACATGGAACCCCACTCTTAATTCCCACATTCGCACCCTCTTTTTCAGACCTCGGGTTCGTTTCGTGATGCAGATCGCAGAATTCGGGCAACAAGCAGCACAAATTCGGTTTGACGTGACTCACTTCTCTAGGAGAACTCGTCAAAAATGCCTACAATTGTCGTTCACGATCGAATTGGTTTTAAGGAGTTCGACCTCGAGAAACTACCTGAGAATCGCTGCCAGGCCCGGGTGGTTCTTGTCTGGCCAGACGGATCTGAGTTTACCGGTACAGCTCAAGACGAGGATTCCGAATCCGGGCGCCTCAGATGCGCCGTTGAGGCCACGGTTCGGACCGTCGAACGCTCAGTCAGGGGTATAATGGCGTTGCGCGTGCAGGGAGTCCGCACCATCGAAGAGTCCAATAACAATATTATTGTGACTCTCCTTTCCAGCGAGTTGTTGGGGGAGACTCGACCTCTGGTCGGATCGTGCCTCATGCGGGAAGCTCCCGAACGCAGTGCCGCACTCAGCGTGCTGAAAGCCACGAACCGCCTCCTGGGGAACGTCATCTTCACAAATCGCGATGAGACTCGCGCTGAGACATGAGTTGGCACACCTAAACGTGAATGTGACCGCCATTAATGAGTTAGGCCGGAGTGCCTCACATTTTCCTGTTGAAATCCGAGAAGTACAACTCTATCGCCCACTGGTAACCCAATATTGACTCATGCAGATTAGCGACAGCGTCGCTCCCCGGCGACTGACGTTCGACAAACTGAGGTTGGAACACTTCAAGCGGGATCAGTGCGTCGTCCTGGTTGCTCTGACCTTGGCTGGAGATGACGTGTTTTTCGGGACAAGTGGGGGAGAGGACTCCCCGGGCGGGCAGCTCGAATGCGCAGCCAACGCCACCCTCCGCGCACTGGAATCCGCGGCCGAACACCAGGGCGGGTTCGCCCTAGAGTTGATCGAGTCGCGGAGTCAAGTCAACGCCATTGTCGTACAGGTCGCGTTTTCGGAGCCTGCCGGAAACCACACACTACAGCTCTGCGGGTCGAGTTTCGTCAAAGACACGCCGTTACATGCCGTGGTTCGCGCGGTGCTTCAGGCAACGAACCGTCTGTTCGAGACCCACTTCTCGTTCGTACACTAACGTGCGAGTCGGGGCTCGAGGCGGCTATGGGTGTGTTGTGCGGCGTCTCGCAGCCTAGCGAACGGCTGCACTATCAGTCGGGTCTGGACGTCCAGATACGAAAAGGGGGCCGCGTTCCCCAAGGTTAGCCCACACAACTACAAGTACCGCCTCCTCCACTCCCTCATTCCCTCCTGATATGGTCGTGCCCGCGGGTATGTACACCACATCACCCGACCGGACTACGTACTCTCGATCGTTGAGCAGCATAGTAGCGGCACCGGAGTAGACGATGAATGCCTCCTCAAAGTAGGGATGATGGTGCTCTCTGATCACTGCCCCTGGCGCCAGGCGCAGGACGCGGGCAACCATTCGATCACTCTCCCGCAGTGAAGCTACAGAAATTTCCCCTTCCGCAGGTACCTGCAGCTCCGTCACGCTTAGCACGCGCGGCGCAGCGGATTCTACTTGAGCTACAGACTCCGCCTCGTGGGCCAACGAAAGCGACACCAGAACTGTGAGCGAGACGAAAACGCGCATCTTGAATCCCCCCTTTGTCACGGCTTAAGAACTATCAGCGCTCCTTTCTCTCCCTTCCCTCCAATCCTCCGACCCATCCTCGAAGATCTCCTTCTTCCACACGGTCAACCTGGCTTTGACCTCCTCTATCACATATCGGCACGCCTCAAACGCCTCAGTACGGTGAAGAGTAGCGGCTATTATTGCGATGCTCGTTTCACCAAGCGGAATCCTGCCGATCCTATGCTGCACAGCGAACCGAGCATCGGGCCACTTATCTCGTGCCTCAGTCAGAATCTTCTCAAACTCCGATTCGACCATCTCGCTGTAAGCTGAGTACTCGATGGCCATGACGGGACCGTCGTCCTCGCTGCGTCGTACGGTGCCAAGGAATATCGACGTGCCGCCCAGTCCCGGACCGCTGGCTGCGCGGAGTAACTCCACGACGTCAATCTTCTCACGCGTGAGCCTGGGAGGACTAGCCACCAGCTAATGGAGGGAGCAGGGCCAGCTCGTCACCATCGTGCAGCACTTGATCCATCGGGGAGTGTTCGTGGTTTACGGCGACGAGAGTGTGTTTGGGAATGAGCTCGCCGCCGCGCAACATTGCCCTCACCCGCGAGACCGCATCTGCCACGGTTGCGCTGCCTGGCAGTTCAATCTCTACCTCTTCCAGGCCGGCCAGCTCGGCGTAACGGGCAAACAGGCGGCAACGAACTTTCATGCGTTTGACGGACTCCCGAGTCTAATCTAACTCCAGCTCCAGCTCGATGTCTGCCCGCTCGTAATCCGGACTTGGACCGAGACCGGTCGTCCTGAACCCATACTTCCCATACAACCTGAGTGCTGGCTCGAGTTTCGTGTTTGAAAGGAGAAAAATACGCTCAGCATTATGCTCCCGGGCGAAATCGATAACCGCATCCATCAGCAAGTTCGCCAACCCGCGCCCCTGCGCATCACGAGCTACTGCCATCTTGCAGAGTTCATAGGTCTGCGCGCTGTGCTTGATCACGGCACAGCAGCCCACGACCTCCCCGCCGTCCAGTACAAAGAAAACTTCCCCACCCGGTTCGACGATTTTCACGCGAGGATCCTGCAAGTACTCCCTATCCAGACCTTCGATGCGGAAATACCCAGTATCCACTCGAGATTGAGTCGCTCGAAATCGGCGCGATACTCATCCGAATAGCCCACCACTGAGATGTTGGAGCGCGGCTTCACAGCGAGGAATATAGAAACGGCGCCGTCACAACCGGGCGCCTGCGTTCCAGCACACGCTGTCGCCCGTCGAACGGCTAGCGCCAGCAACCGACGAAGAACCCGGGCCTAAAATCACGGTGGAACATGCCGCCCTGGCTACGGGACGGGCCGCCAACACCAAAACCTCTGCGAAAGCCACGCCCGCCGGGACCGAACCCGCCTGCTCCACTATGAGAACCACGGCGAGCCGACTGCAATTGTTCCTTCTGCTCGTCCATTAGAATGGCCATCACCTGTTCGCGTCGCTGCTCGGCAGTCTCGCGCATCCCGTCGCGGAGCGAGATTACCTGCTCGCGAACTTCCTCACGCTCGACCAAACCCGCAGCCACCTCCGAGCGCAGCTCCGCTATCTGGCCCACGCGCTCCACGCGGCGTTCCAGAACCTCCCGCCTCAACTCGTCGAGCCGTCTGACCTGATCGTCCGTCAGTTCCAGGGCATCCCGCATTCTCATGATGCGCTCGATCCCCATCCCCGGTCTGGGCCGCTGCGGCCCCCGCCCACCCAATCGTGCCCCCTGGGCGCTCATCATCGGCGCCTGTGCCAACCCTGCACTGAGTACCAGCAAGAGCGCACATAGGTGTGTCGATCTCATAGCCCTAATCTCCCC
>JAZFQE010000140.1:0-2517 GCA_036444955.1 Gemmatimonadales bacterium | reverse complement strand
ATCGATGGCGCTTGACGACCTGCGGCAGGGCCGGGATCCCGTAGTCGAGGCTGCGCTGAGTTGTGTGCGATGACGCAATGCTCGGCGCCGCGTTTCCTATTTCTCGAATCGTCGCTTCGGCCGACCGCGGAACCCCCAGGGAGATCGTCGTTCTACTGTTACTTCCTCAGGGCAATTTCCAAGGAGTCCTCTAGACTGGACCAATCGATGTGGGTGGCGAGGATTCGCCCGTCCTTTCCTATGAGGTAATGGGTGGGCCACGCGCGCACTCGAAAGAGCTCATGCGCGGGACCATCAACCGGCTCCTTCACCTGCGACCACTTGATTCCGAATTCCTCCATGAATCCCGCAATCTCCACCTCGGAGTCGTTGGGGTTGATGCCGAGGATTGCGAATCCACGGTCGCTCAATCTTTGATGGATTCTTGCTAGCCGAGGCGCTTCTGCGCGGCAGTGTGCGCACCAGCTTGCCCAGAAATTCAGCAACAGCACCTGTCCTCTGTAGTCTGCAAGTTCGTGGGTTTTCCCGTCAAGATCGACCAGCGAGATGTCCGGAACCACGCTCCCGATTTCAAGCGATGGACGTGCTGGAAGCGAAGTTCCAAGGGAACGGAGACTGATCCCGCGTCCGAACCGATCGACGCGGAAAGCATACGCAGTACCGTTAATGCTCAGCTGAGCGTCGGAGACGAGAAACCGCTCCTGTGATCGCTCATCCCGCAGGTCCAGGCCGCTGCCATCCAGGTCAAAGAGAACTTCGTCGGTCTTCTCGTCATACGTTCCCCGCCGACCCAGCAGAGCGAATGCGATTTCTTGTTCTCCAATCCACGCGATTCCTCGGCGCATGAACGTGTCGAACTTCTTCATGACGGGAATGACATGATCCCGTCCCGGTGGCACTGCCTCGCCGAGGATCAACTTCATCTGGATACGATATGTCTGATTCCTCCCTCCGACGTTCTCCTCGACAATGATCGGCAATACGACGAAGAAGCCGTCGCCGCTCTTCTCGAGACGAAGGGGCTTGTCATCCGTGAGTGTTCCGCTCCCGTTCAAGTCCGCGTAGAGCACGTACCCCCGCTTGTCGTTGCCAGCCAGAGCGAAGCTCCTGTTCTTTCCCGAGTAGCTGAGGTTGGAGCCGAATCTTACATCCTGGGACAGCGCTGGCGGCGTATCTCGCAGTGCGATGAACGCGGGATTCCCCTGCATGGCTTCGGCCAGTGTGCGGTACTCCTCTTCCGACAGAAGAGGAATGAGCGACGGCTCCCGTTCCAGCAGTTCGGGTTCCCCCGTCGGAAACCACGCTTCGGCGTGCGGTTGACCAGAAGCGGAAAGGGCACCGCAAGAGCAGACGAGCCAACAGATGAGAATCTTCGTGGTCGACCTGACGTTCCAAAGGCGTTCGGTAATCCGGTGCATCACAACGGATAATCGTACCAGGTGCGAATACTCAGCGGTGCTGCAAGTAGCAAGTGTCCAGGCACTTCGGGCTAAGCTGCTAGTCGAGACGCCCAAGACGGAGCGGCTGAACTTTGCCTGTAGCGAGGCTCCAGGGCAGAGATCTGACAGCGAATCTATTCCGAATCGAGCGACTTGACGAGCTCGCCCTGCTCGTCCAGCTATTCAATGTGAGGTGTTCCGTCCGCGTCGACACGTAGTCCAACACGGGGCCCGACCGGCTACGTCCCTCGTCCGGACTCCTTCCGGGTGTACGTTCCCGTCACCTCGAAGTGATAGCGTTCGCCGTCGTCGGAGAACGCGCGGCTGAGCGTGAACACATTGTCGGACACCTTGACGAAGGTGAAGCGCTGGTGATCGGCCCCACCGTCGGCGCCATCGAACTGCGCTTTGACCACCAGCGTGTCGTCGTCGATCCAGTCGCCGTAGAAGAGACCCGGCTCGCCGCCGGCCTTGTCGAACAGGCAGCAGATGTACATCTCCTTCTCGGGTGACCAGTTCATCATGAGCATCATGAAGAACTCGCCTCGTCCTTCCATCCTGCCGCGCCAATCGTGACGAACAAAGGTGCCGCCCACGGCCCGATCGATCGAGGCTTCGCCACCGAACGAGGTCGACCCGCCATCACGGCCGGGCACTTTGTGCACGGTGGTCCACTCACCGACCATGAACTGCAATCGCTCGTTGCGCTCCTGCCGGATCTCCTCCGGAGCGTCCTGGGCGCTGACGAGCAGCATCGCGCTCGCGACGAGTACCGCGCAGGTAGTCATGGTTGTCCTTTCTCAACAACGGGATCGAGACAGCGAATGCGGCGCAGGCCTGCTACTGCTCACAATCGCCTCAGTCGTGTCATCATTCCGTCTCCCGCCCCCATCCCCGCTCATGGCATCAGTTCGTGTACAAAAAACGCGCTCTCGTTGTGAGAGCAGCGTCTTCTCAAGCTGGGGATCAAGGATTCGAACCTTGACTAACTGATCCAGAGTTAGTTGCAACCCGGTATTTCAACTAAGCAAGATGGACCTAAGTGGTTTATTTCCAGGCTTTCGGTCCATAACATGAT
>JAZFQE010000139.1:0-25328 GCA_036444955.1 Gemmatimonadales bacterium | reverse complement strand
CCAACATAATAAGAACATTCCGGATTTGCTCGACGATTTCGGTGATTGCGCACACAGTATTCGTGTGATCCAAATTAGGTACGTCAGAAGGGCTTTAATTGGATGAAAGTACTGCTACTCGATGCTGGACTTGCATGGCGCGGAGGGCAGCAGCAGGTGCGACTTCTCGCCGGAGGACTGGCCGAGCGAAACCATTCGCTTATTGCGGCACTGCCGCCGGAGGCCCCGCTCTTCCGGGCGCTGGTCGCAGATCATGTCGTCGTGGAGGCACTGAGCCAACGTTCCGACGTCGATTTGTCCGCAGCTGTGAAGCTGGCCAGACTGTCGCGGGAGTTCAAACCTCACATCGTTCATGCGAACGATGCCAGATCGCACGGTGTCGCTCGCCTAGCGCAGCTGTTCGGCCTGGCCGGCCAATTGGTGGTTACGCGGCGGTCGATCAGGAAACCACGCAGCGGATTGAAGTACCGTCGGGGTGTTGAGCGCTTCATCGCAGTCTCGGATGCGGTGAAGCGCGCGTTGGAGCTGGCCGACATCCCCGCGCACAAGATAGATGTGGTCAAGAGCGCCGTTCCACCACCCACATTGCAGTCGCCGACCGCCATTCGCCGCGCGGGAAAACAAACCATCATCACCATTGCAGCGCTCACGCCGGAAAAAGATGTCGGGACCCTGGTACGGGCGGCGGCACTGGCTCATCAGCGGGGGATTGACGCCTCGTGGGTGGTGCTGGGAGAGGGAAAGATGCGCCGACACATCGAGGCCTGGATCCTAAGAGAATCAGCTCCCGTCCGTCTCGTGGGGCACGTGGACGATGTCACCGAGTTCCTGGCTCAGGCCGATCTCCTCGTGCATCCCGCGCCCAGCGAAGCACTCGGGACTTGCCTACTGGAAGCGTTGTCAATGGGTGTCCCTGTGGTCGCGATACGAGCAGGGGGCATTCCGGAAGTTGTCACAGCCGACGTGGGCACTCTTGTAGAGCCGCGTAATCCGGAAGCGCTGGTGCGTGCCGTGGCTGAATGGCTGGCGGATCATCCACGGCGCGAAGCGGTACGAAAACTGGGGCCTGAGGTTACCCGGCATTTCGATGTAAATTCAATGGTCGATGGCACCGTCCGGTCGTATCTGACCGCGGTCGAAGAAACGAACTTCAAGACGGAACAAGTGGCGGTTCAATAAATGATATACGTTTGCATACCATCTCATAACAACGGTGGAACGATCGGACTCCTGCTCTGGAAGATCAGGAAGGTATTCGACGATTTTCCGCGCGACTATCACTTACTCGTGTCTGACGATTGCTCCTCTGACGCGACGAGGGAAACCCTAAAACCGTACGAGAAAACCCTCCCGCTCATGGTTGTGACGCAGCAGGAACGCCGGGGCTACGCCCGAAATCTAGAATTTCTCTTGCAGGAAGCGATCAAGAGGAGCGACAGGCCGAAGCGCGACTTGGCTATAACGATCACGGCTGATTTCTCAGTGTCGCCGACGGGCATGCCTGAAATGATCCGCCGTTTTGAGTCGGGCGCCGACGTCATTGTCGGAGAGTCCAGAGATCTACGGTTATCTCTTGTAGGCCGGCTGACCCGCAGATCGGCGCGCTGGCTGCTACGCCCGGGCGTTCGGGTGCCCGGCGTACGGGACTTCATATCCGGGTGCTCCGCATTTCGACTCATGACGCTCAAGCGGTGCTTCAGGGATTCGAATGGCTCGCTGCTCATGACCGAAGGCCTCGCCGCGCACGCCGAGTTGGTAGCGCGAGCTTCCGCCGCAGCGCGCCAGATCGCCACCGTACCGGTGGAGGCCGGACCGATGATTGGCCCGGCAGAGACCGACAACCTGGCGCTGGCTGTGCAGCTCTTCAAGGCCGGCAGGCTCCTGGCCATTCCGCCGCCAGCTGAGGACATGGGGAGAGCCTCATGAGCAACCTCCGGTTAGCCGCGATCCTAGCTGCGGCAGTTTCCCTCGGCAACATCGCGGTAGCTCAGTCCCCATCCCCGCAGACCGAAACCGCGCTGCCGAGCACCGGCTTGTATCCTGTCGGCGAGACGTTGAGATACGAGGCCAAGATCGGACTGTTCAGAGTTGGTCGCGCAACCATGGAAATCCTCGAGGTCGATACGGTTCGAGCCGAACCAGCCCTGCACGTCCGCTTTAGATTAGAAGGCGGTTGGACTTTCTTCGAACTCGACGACAGAATGGACTCCTGGATCAATCTTGAGGACTTCACGTCCAGGAGGTTCATCCAGGATTTTCGGGAGGGCGGCCGTCATCGGTTGAACAGCTACGAGATCTATCCCGACTCGGGCTTTTATACGAGAGAGGGGATAGACACGACTATGGTCACGTCTGCACAACCCCTAGACGACGCCGCATTCTTTTACTTTGTCCGCACCGTGGACATGGTGCCAGGAAACCGCTACGAGTTCAACAACTACTTCAAGCCCGACCGTAACCCGGTTGTTCTGGAGGTAATCGGCCGCGACACGATCGAGGTTCCTGCAGGCCGGTTTGCCACACTCGAAGTGAGGCCGATAATCAGCGGTAACGGGATCTTCCGTGAGGCCGCCGACGCGAGGCTGTGGCTGACAGATGACGAGCGGAGGTTGGTAGTAAAGATAAAATCTAGATTTTCGTTTGCAGTAATTACGCTCCGCCTAACGAAGATCGAGGGAATTCCCGAGCAGACCCCCTAGGTCTCTTCAGACTCGGACCTGCCTCCGACCACCTCCCTCACTCTGGCCGCGGCATCGGGAAAGAACGCCTTCAATACCCAATAGATTATGAAGCCCAGCGCTGCGAGCCAAAGGAGCTTGATGAGTATAGCAATCAGGAACACACCCAGCCCCAGCGCGAACTGGAGCGTGGCAACTCCCACGACAGCCAGGGCCGCATATCCGATTATCCGACGAAACATCCAGAACCTCCAGACAGTGTCTTCCGTTTCACTACGACGACACGATTAGCTAAGTTTCAATTTACAATGTCCAGCGATTCACCTGACGTAATTGTCGTGGGGGGTGGGATAATCGGGGCTGCGTGCGCCCGAGCGCTCTCGATCGTGGGCATCCAGACGCTGGTTATCGATGCTGGAGACCGGGAGGGCGCCGCCACCCCGGCGTCCGCCGGCATGCTCGCTCCCGTCGCCGAGGCGCGCAGGGAAGATCCCCTCCTCGCTCTCTGTGTGAGAGGCAGGGATCTCTACGGAGAGCTGGTCCCGGAGCTCGAGGAAGAAACAAGCATAGACGTGCACCGTTGGACGGGCGGCATCCTTCAGGTTGCTTTCACCGAAGAGGAGGCTGCTGAGGCAAAAAACCGGGTGGCCTGGCAGCGACAGGCTGGACTCCACTCCGATTGGCTTCCTGTCGAAGACGTCAAGAACCGGTTTCCGGGCATCGCAGACGACCTGTTTGGCGGAGTGCTAGCGGCGGAAGATGGTGCGGTTGAGCCCACGGCTCTCCACCAAGCTCTCATGAAGAGCGCCGAAATGCATGGAGCGCGCCTGGTGCGAGGCCAAACGGTCAGTGCTGTCCTCACCGAACGCGGACGAGCGACGGGCGTGAAAACAAACAAGGGTAGTACGAACGGGGGAGCCGTTCTAATTGCCGCAGGGTGCTGGTCGGGAGAAATCGAGGGCTTGCCGAGACCCCTATCGGTCGAGCCGGTGAAGGGCCAGATGGCCGCCCTCGAAAAGCTGCCAGAGGAGCCACCGTCAATTGTGTACGGGTTTCATGGCTACGTAGTCAACGTCGGGCCAGAAACGCTCATTGGAGCTACCATGGAACACGCGGGATTCGATTCCTCAGTTACCGATGAGGGGTTCGCGCAAGTTTTGCAATCCGCATCCAGAATCTACCCGGCTCTGCGCGACCGACGCGTGCTCCGCAAGTGGGCAGGACTCCGCCCCGGGACACCCGACGGCAACCCTATCATTGGAAGAGATGCCGAAGTTCAAAACCTCTGGTACGCAACCGGGCACGGGCGCAACGGAATCCTCTTGGCCGGTCTATCAGGTCGAATAGTCGCCAGCCTGTACTCCGGGGACGAGATTGAGTACGACCTTGCACCGGTAGATCCCGCCCGGTTCTGGACGATCTAAGTATCCAGGTTTTCAAGAGCAAGCTTCAACCGAATGGTTGAGCCGGTCCGACCAGCCGCTGGTTTACCCTGTTACCGCGCGCTATGTTAGGACGCACTATGGAACTGGTTCAGATCAGCAGCGTTGGGCACAGCGCTAAGACCCCCGTTTTCCGAACACGCAAACCCAGTTGGCTCAAGGTGAAAGCACCTGGCGGCTCCAACTATGTCGGCATCAAGAGCATCATGCGCGATCTGCAGCTTCATACTGTCTGCGAGGAAGCTCACTGCCCCAACATCGGTGAGTGTTGGGAACATCGGACAGCCACCTTCATGATCTTGGGGGACGTGTGTACCAGGAATTGTGCCTACTGCGCTGTGGCTCACGGCACGCCGGCATCATATGATGAAAGCGAGCCCGAGCGGCTCGCCCGCGCAGTGGCACGGATGGAGCTACGCCACGTCGTCATCACGAGTGTCGACCGCGACGATCTCCCTGACGGCGGTGCGGAGATATTCGCGGGATGCGTCGAGGAGATTCGCAAGAGATTGCCCGACGCAAGCGTCGAGTTGCTCATTCCCGACTTCAAAGGGTCGGATAGAGCACTCGGCATTGTGGTAGACGCCCGCCCGGACATACTCAACCACAATCTCGAAACCGTCGAGCGCCTGTATAAGATCGCTCGACCAGGCGGTAGGTACGACCGGGCAATCAGACTTCTGCGGCGTGCCAAAGAGATGGCACCCGAACTTCGCACGAAATCAGGAATGATCTGCGGCCTGGGCGAGGAGTGGGACGAGCTAGTGTCCGCAATGAAGGATGTGCGGAACTCAGGCGCGGATATATTGACGCTGGGCCAGTATCTCAGGCCATCTGCCCAGCACCTACCGGTCTCGCGCTACTACACTCCTGAGGAGTTTAACGAACTTCGCGACATCGGCCTCGACATGGGCTTCCGCCACGTCGAAGCCGGGCCCCTAGTACGCTCGTCTTACCACGCCTGGGAACAGGTTCAGCGCGCAGCCGCCTCAGCCTGAACGGCTTTAGAAAGGACGAGGTGGCGCAGGAAACTCAAGCTGTCGAGTTAGACCCCTCCCGCACGGACTTATACCGAAATCTGTTCCGCCAGATGCTGTTGGTCCGCCGCTTCGAGGAAAAGGCGGCGGAGGCCTACGCCTTGGGACATATCGGTGGTTTCTGCCACCTGTACATCGGACAGGAAGCTGTTGCGGTCGGATCTCTCGCCGTCCTGCGGGAGGGCGATACCATCATGGCGAGTTACCGAGAGCACGCTCACGCGCTTACCAGGGGCATGAGTGCCCGAGTTGTGATGGCTGAGCTCTACGGAAAGACAACGGGAACGTCAAAGGGTAAAGGCGGCTCGATGCACCTGTTCGATTCGTCTCTTGGGTTTCTCGGCGGCCACGCCATCGTTGGCGCCCAGATACCGTTAGCGACCGGAGCGGCTTTCGCTTTCAAGTACAAGGGTTCGGATCAAGTCAGCGTGTGTTACTTCGGAGAGGCCGCAGTCAACAATGGTGCGTTTCATGAGGCACTCAACATGGCCGCAATTTGGAAGCTACCGGTCATATACATCTGTGAGAACAACCGGTACGGAATGGGAACCGCTCTCGAGCGGGCGTCAGCCATCTATGACATCGCCCAACGAGCCTGTTCTTATGAGATGCTGTCCGAGGTCGTAGACGGGATGGATGTCATCGCGGTCATGGAAGCCACCGAACGGGCCGTCGCCCGCGCGCGCGGCGGGAGTGGACCCACACTGATAGAAGCCCGGACGTACCGATTCATGGGACACTCCATGTCTGATCCGATTCACGGCCACTACCGGAGTCAGGAAGAGGTGGAAGAGCATAAAAAGCGGGATCCGATACCTACTTTCTCGGAGCGTCTGAAGCGACAGGAACTTCTCACCCAAGAGGAGTTTGATGCGATGGATGCAGAAATCATGGCCGAGGTGGAAGACGCGATGCAATTTGCCGAAGCCAGCAGTGCACCAGACTCCGAGGAACTGTTCACTGACGTATACGCGGATTAGATGCCAACCATAACGTACCGGGACGCGCTGAACCAAGCGCTGAGGGAGGAAATGCAGCGGGATCCCGACGTTTTTCTCATGGGAGAGGAGGTTGGCGTGTACCAGGGAGCATACAAGATAAGCCGTGACCTTCTCGATGAGTTTACGGAACGAAGGGTCGTTGACACACCGATCACTGAACTGGGCTTCGCGGGCGTAGGGATAGGCGCCGCCATGGCAGGCCTCCGGCCGATTGTGGAGTTCATGACGTTCAATTTCGCGTTGCTCGCTTTGGATCAGATTGTCAACTCCGCCGCGAAGATGCTGTACATGTCAGGCGGACAAATTCCGGTTCCGATAGTCTTTCGCGGACCCGGCGGCCCTGCGCTTCAGCTCGGGGCTCAACACTCACAGGCTCTCGAGGCTTGGTTCGCGCACATCCCCGGCCTCAAGGTGGTTGCTCCTGCGACCCCAGCCGACGCCAAGGGCCTTCTGAAGTCGTCAATCAGAGACAACAACCCGGTTGTGTTCATCGAGGGCGAAATGCTCTACAACATGAAGGGCGAGGTCCCCGAAGGAGAACACCTTGTCCCTCTCGGCGAAGCGGATGTGAAGCGAGTGGGTGCTGACGCAACGATAATATGCCACTCAAAAACAGTTGCGCCCTCGCTCAAAGCGGCCGAGCAACTGCAGAGCGAGCACAACATAGACTGCGAAGTACTTGATCTGAGAACAATCCGACCATTGGACACCGAGGCAATTGTCGCAAGTGTTTCAAAAACAAATCGGTGCGTAATTGTCGAGGAAGGATGGTTGTTCTGTGGTGTGGGCGCCCAAGTCGTTGACGAGATTCAGCGCGGAGCATTCGATTACCTCGACGCACCGGTGCTCAGGGTCACGGGGGCGGACGTACCCATGCCGTACAGCAAGCAGCTGGAACGGCTGGCGAAGCCTACTCCCGACAAGATTGTCAACGCGGTCAGGCAGGTAGCATATGTGGACTAGGAACGGATTCACACGGTACTAGCGGATGGCAACCAAAGTCGTAATGGAGGCCTTGTCTCCGACAATGGAAGAAGGGCGTCTGATAGCCTGGCTCAAGAAGCAAGGCGACACAGTGAAGTCGGGAGACACTCTTGCCGAAGTCGAAACCGACAAGGCTGTTATGGAGCTGGTTGCACGAGGGGACGGAGTGGTGCGTGAGGTCTTAGTGCAAGAGGGTGAGACGGCTGACGTGGGGACGTTGGTGGCGGTGATAGCCCAGCCGGACGAAGACATTGCGGCGCTACTTGAGGGCGCATCAAAAACCGCACCGAAACCAGCGGTGAAGAGCGAAACGGCCCCTGCGGCTGTCACACCACCAACTGCAGCGCCCAGCGCGCCTGCAGCCGCACCGCGCGGTGACCACCGAGTAAAGGTTTCGCCCCTTGCACGACGCCTTGCCTCCGAGAAAGGAGTCGATCTTGCGACAGTGGCGGGTTCGGGACCGGGTGGAAGAATAATCAAGAAGGACCTGGATGCCGTGCCTGCAATACTGGCCGTGGCAGCGGTTGCAGTGCCGGCGGCTGCCGGTGGTTACGAGGACGTTCCACTGTCGCAGATGCGGAAGACGATCGCCAAGCGGCTAGCGCAGTCTTTGGGACCGGTCCCTCACTTCTTCTTGACCGTCGAGATCGACATGGAGCGGACGTGGGATGCGCGCTCAGCCTTGAACGAGCTCGCTGATGATGTTCGGATTTCCTTTAACGACATAATTGTGAAAGTCACCGCCACGGCGCTCACCAAGCACCGCGAGTGCAACGCCTGGTGGATGGGTGATCACATCAGATATTTCGATGAGGTTCACATCTCGATGGCTGTTGCAATTGAGGGCGGGCTCATCACACCGGTAGTCCGTAACGCTCACTTGAAGTCCCTCCGAGAAATCGCCACCGAGAGCCGTGACCTGGTGGAGCGAGCTCGCAACCGAAAACTCGCGCCGGAAGAATACACCGGCGGAACATTTTCACTTTCGAACTTAGGCATGTTCGACATCGAGCACTTTACCGCGGTGATCAACCCGCCGGAAGCCGGAATCCTTGCGGTAGGGCGGATAGTTCAAGAACCCGTTGTACAGGACGGCACCGTAGTGCCGCGGAGAAAAATGAAAGTGACAATGAGTTGCGATCATAGAGTGATCGACGGTGCCACGGGTGCGCGTTTTCTACAGACGTTCAGACAGATGTTGGAAAACCCGCTAACCATGGTTCTTTAGCGCGTTTACCTGGCTTTGACTACAGAGGACTCACCAGTGTCGAAATCGTTTGATGTGATAATTGTCGGTGGCGGCCCGGCGGGATACGTGTGTGCAATCCGCTGTGCACAACTGGGGCTAAACACAGCCATCGTGGAGCGAGAAAAGCTCGGAGGAGTTTGTGTCAACATAGGCTGCATTCCCACGAAGGCGCTCCTCCACAGTGCCTACGTAGCCAATCTCGTCGCTAATGAAGCAAAGGACTTCGGAGTTGAGGTTGGTCAAGTCAAGCTCAACTTCGGCACCGCGATGAAACGCTCTCGCCAAGTGAGTGAGCAGAACTCTAAGGGTGTCGCGTTCCTCATGAAAAAAAACAACGTCACCGTGATTGCGGGCGACGCAACGGTTCTGAAGAGCAAGAAAGTAAAGGTTGGGCAAGACCAGTATTCGGCAAAAAAAGGAGTGGTCATCGCCACGGGGTCCGGCGTCAAGGGCATTCCCGCAATCGGACTCGACCTCAACCAGACTACGGTCATCTCCTCCGACGAAGCTCTGTTCCTCGAAACCGCACCGAAATCGATGGCGATCGTAGGTGCCGGGGCAGTCGGGGCGGAGTTTGCCGACATCTTCAATGCATTCGGAACAGAGGTGACGCTAGTCGAAGTACTACCGCGCATATTGCCGATCGAAGACTCGGAATCGTCGGCAGCGGTCGCGCGCAGCTTCAAGAAGAAAAAGATCAACGTGGTAGCCGGGGCAAAGATCACCAAGGCGGACGTTGGGAAGTCTTCCGTCAAGCTCGAAGTTGAGTCCAGCGGCAAATCCCAGTCAATTGAGGTTGAGCGCGTGTTGATGGCTGCGGGACGCACGGTTAACACCGAGTCCCTGAAAGATTCCGGGATCGCCCTCACCGAGGACGGATTCGTTAAGGTCGACTCCGATCTACAGACAACCGTTCCCGGTGTATACTGCATCGGGGACGTTGCTGGTCCGCCCATGCTGGCCCATAAGGGAAGTCGCGAGGGTGTATTCGTGGCAGAGTTGCTCGCAGGCGGGCAGCCTCACGCTATCCGGTATGACAACATCCCGTCGGTCACATACTGCCATCCGGAAGTTGCCAGTATAGGCCACACCGAAGATAGCTGCAAAGAGCGTAAGCTAGACTACACGGTTGGCATGTTCCCGCTCAGCGCTAACGGCCGGGCCCGTGCCTCTAATGAGACGGAAGGATTCGTCAAGATCATTCGCGACAAGAAATACGGCGAAATCTTGGGCGCCCACATCGTGGCTTCCCACGCCAGTGAGATGATCCACGAGCTCACGGTTGCCCGGGAGAGCGAGTACACGGTTGAAGAGGTTGAACTAGCAGTTCATGCACATCCGACCCTGAGCGAGGCCATTGCAGAGGCCGCGTTGGATTCCATGGGCCGCGTAATTCACACCTGAGGTGTGTCCACCAAAGATCCTGTTCTACTTGCATTCACCAGCATCGGGACGGGAGCCACACTCGGCTCTGCCGCGATCACAGGCGGATTGATCGTCTTCACAAGCGTAAGCTCTCTCCGAGATGACCCGGCGAGCGACCGTGCGTTCCTGTTTCTCCTGGGTACGATGATCGTCAGTTTCACTCTTTCCATCGCCACCACCTGGGTACTGACAAGATCGATTGAAAACGCGTGGCGCAGGGGGATTAGCTCGGCGCTTGCAATGACCGCCGCCATAGTGCTGAGCGTTTTCACCGCCCCGATCGACAATCTCGGCGGCCGCACTGCACTGCTGGCTTATTTCCTCCTCCTGCTCACGGCGGCCGGTTTGCTCCTAGCCAGCGCCCGGCGAGCTGCCGCCTAATGAGCTCTCAGCTTGCGGTGGTCGGCCTCGGCCGCACGGGGTACGCCGAGGCCCTAGCAATCCAGCGGGCGATCGCCCACGCCCGAATCGACGGCACGGTATCGCGCGACGTCCTTCTCTTGGTAGAGCATCCTCCCGTGGTGACGATAGGCAGGAGCGCCAAGAACGAATACGGCAGCACGCCCAGAGAATTTCTCAAGGCCCAGGGCGTAGAGTTGTATGAAGTAGAGAGAGGGGGAGACGTCACATATCACGGACCCGGCCAGCTAGTCGGCTACACCATTTACGACCTCAACGAGCACAAGCAGGACCTGCACTGGTTTCTGCGGCAGATAGAAGAAAGCATCATAGTCGCGGTTTCTGCCTTCGGAATCACGGGTGGGCGGCGGGAGGGATATACGGGGGTCTGGGTGCAAGACCGTAAGCTCGCCAGCATCGGAATCCACATCAAGCAATGGGTCAGCTGGCACGGCTTCGCCCTCAACGTTGCGACGGATCTGTCTTATTTCGACATGATCGTGCCGTGCGGCATAGCGAACGTGGAAATGACCAGTGTGCGCAAGGAACTGGGAGCCCGAGCGCCGGCTGACGTGTGGGGAAGAACTTTGGATCAGATAGTGTCGGGATTTTCCACCGTTTTCCAACAGGCTCCGCAGGTTCTCACGCTAGATGACCTCGGCGTCAGCCCTCTGGTGAAGGATTAGGCACGAGCGCGTTCGCTCAACGCTCCCCCTCCCCCTCCCCCTCCCCCTCCCCCAACAACTCAAAGAAGCGCTTGAACAACTCCATCCCTTTGTAGAACTGATCCAAACCAATCTTCTCGTTAGGGGCATGTAGGCCGTCATCCGGCAGACCGATCCCCGTCACTACAACCGCCGCGCCGCCCCGACCCAACTCCGGAACTATGGGAATGGATCCGCCCGACCTAATAGGGACGGGAGCTCTGCCTTCAACCTCCTCGAAAGCGCGGCTCAGAACCGTGAAAACGGGAGCGCTCGTATCAACTTCGACCGGGTCGCCGCCGTGAATGAAATCAATCTCGACGTCAGCGTGACTCGGCGCTGCTTCCTTGACCGCCTTCCTCAGTAGCCGCTGCACCTGTCGTTCGGTCTGTTTGGGGACTAGTCTCAGGCTCACCTTCGCCTTAGCCTCTGACGGAATGACAGTCTTGGCACCCTCACCCGTAAATCCACCCGAGATGCCGTGAATGTCGAAAGTGGGAAGAGCCCAGATGCGCTCCAATATCGAATAACGGGACAGTCCAGTCACCGCCCGCGAACGCAACTCCTCTTTCCGAAACTTTGTTTGGCTCAACGGAAGTGACTGCCAAGCCCTGAGGACGTCCTTCGGAGGTTTGGTCACCATTTCATACAGGCCTGGGATGCGAATGCGGCCGCTCGGCGACTTCAGCTGCGCCAGTATCTGCACCAATGTTTCATGAGCATTTGGCGCAACTCCGCCATACGACCCGGAGTGCAAGTCCCTCTTCAGCGTGCGAACGGTTATCTCCGCGTAACAGATACCTCGCAGCGCCGTATACACCGCCGGGAAACCCGCAGCGAAGTAGGGCATGTCGGCCACCAAAGCTACGTCCGCCCGCAGCCTTTCGGGCTCCCGCTCAAGCAGCTCAAAGAGCACCCGACTTCCGGACTCCTCCTGGCCTTCGACGAGCACTCTCAGATTTACCGGGGCGTGGCCGTTCGCCACTGCAGCTTCGAATCCTTTGAGTACGGCAAACACCTGCCCCTTATCGTCCGAGGATCCCCTCGCGTACAAGTTGCCGTCTCTTGCCTCAGGCTCAAACGGCGCCGACTCCCAGAGATCCAGCGGATCGGGCGGTTGCACATCGTAGTGTCCGTAGACTAAAACAACGGGCTTACCCCGCGCCCGCGGACCCTCGGCCCACACGACCGGGTGAGCGTCGTCCGCCAACAATTCGATGTTGGCAAAGCCCTGCTTCGCTAAATGCTCTCGCAACCAACTCGCGGCTCTCCGGCAGTCTCCGTCATGGTTGGGATCAGTGGAAATACTCGGTATCCGCAGCAACTCCATTAGTTGCTCCAGGGCTCGAGATCTGAAATCACCTGCCATTGTCATTCACTTGGTGGTGTGACCGGGGAATATAGACACAGCGCTGATACGGGCGAGCCCAGACATAGATTGCGAGACTCAAGGATGACTGCCGGCATACGCCTCGAGCACTGTGAAGGGATCGACACCTTCCGACGATGCAACCAGTCGGGACAACTCCCACACCGTCTCGCGAAGACCCCGGTTATTGATCTCGTACGCGCGCTCGAACAACTCCAGCCGCGTACGATAGATGGAGGCGGCTAGGATCGTGGCGTTGTTCATCGGAAGCTGGGCCAGGCGTTCCCCGCCATAGACCTCTAGCTCGTTCCCCACTCGCCCGGCCAGGAGGTCACGCGCGCCATCAAAGACCGCTTCCCGCGCTTCCATCAATGAGTCGCGCGGCAGCGCTCCACCGTATAGTGATTCGAGCCTTGCCCGCACGCTGCCATAGAAATCTTGCAGGCGCCGTTCGTCGCGCCAAATGGCGCCTGCGCGCTCAGCCCTGGACGAATCACCGCGGATTTGGAAGAACCGGTATGCACCCAAGTATCCGACGAACAGCGCAAAGCTCTCATTAAAGTTTGTGGCACCAGGTACGTATATCGTGTTGTGGGAAACTTCGTGGATGACGGTGGCGACGAGAGCGACGGGGTTGGGAGACATCGCAGTGGACAGCAGTGGATCGCCGAACCAACCAAGCGTTGAAAACGCGCCGGCTGGGCGCAGATGTGTATCGTATCCCTTCGTTTCCAGCCTAGCAGCCGCGGCGCGCGCTGTTTCATGATGGAAGAATCCCTTGTATGGCACCTCGCCGACAATCGGGTATCTCCACGTGTAGTAGCTCAATTCATCCTTGGGACTTGCCGAGAGGACCAACAAGAGAGTGTCTCGTCCGACGTCGGTATATGTCGTATAGGCGTCACCAACATCAAGGGAAAGTGAGTCGGCAGCGAAAGCCCGTGCGTCAAGTACCAGCTGAAGTTGGGCGCGAACTTCGGGACTCGTCGCTGGATCAGCGATCATGCTCTCGATAGCTCGTCGTCGGATGAGGATGCGGGCTTCCTCATAGGCCGAGCGCGCGAGAAACCTGACTTCACGACTTGCCAGCGTAACGACGATCGTTACCGCCGCCAACGTTAGCGCAGCTAGTGAGACGATTTTCTTGAGGTTCTTAGCAGGTTTGTCGTGGGACCGCGTCACAGCCTGAGCCGCAGTCCGAATCGGTGGGCGGTTTCCCCTAGGAGATTGTCTGATTCAAACGAATAATCGAGATTCATGTCTGCTATGTCTACGCTCGCCCCGTAGGTGAAGTCAGTGCGGTCCGCAAAGGTGGTTGTCCCGTAACCAAACCGGCCTTTGATACCGACGCCGCTGACAACGACCCCGCCCTCGACTCCCAACACGAACCTCGATGCTTCACCATCAGGCCACTGCACTTCAAACGTGGAGAGGAGTCGCAGCGTCTCCTGCGGGTCCACATAGTTCAGCGTGAAACCGAATCTGCTGAGGCGCGGAAGGCGCAGGTCCGAATCGTCTCTCAGATTGCCGCCTATGTTCTGGATCGAAAAGCCGAGCGCCATGATGTCGAAGATCGCGATCGCTAAACCGGCATCAGCGCCTAAGCCCCGTCTTCTCACCGCAAGCGTCTGTTGGCGTGCCAGCTTCACCGAGCCGCCAAAGGCGATTATGCCGTAGCGGTAGATCAGCGAACCTACTGCCAGCAGCTCGTGACTCTGCGGCGCCGCTCCTACTGGAATGGTGGTTGCCGAATCAAGAACACGAGCCAGCTCGACGCCGCGGTCAAAATACTGGAGGCCGAACCCGAAGTCGAGTTGCCTCAGTCGCCACGCTATCGCACCAAGCGCTATGTAGCCGTCAAACGGCGTCGATCGATACGATCCCTCGAGCGCCACGTGACTCACGGTGGCGATGCCAGCGGGGTTTGTGAAAACGGCGCCAGCATCCCCAACCATCGCTGCCCCAACGCCATTCATTCCGGCAAGTCGCACCGAGGCGGGCGATCTGAGCAGGATTAGATCCGCGCCGGTTTGTTGCGCTCCCACAGCCCCGGCTAACGCGATTGAGCATAGGACAGTCAGGCGGGCTATGCGACGAAATCGAGCAGCGCTCACTTGGTGCGGAACACGTTCAGCATGACCTCCAGTGTGTTTTCCAGCGGCTGACCTGACGAGTTGGATAGGCTCAAAGTGAAGCCAGCAGCTCCGCCTGACTGTGTAATCAGCAGGAAATCACCGGTCCCCGATCTCACCACCCCACTAAACTGGAACGCGCCCCCGGCAAAAACGGGCGGGACGATCGGAAACGGCCGGGGGAACAACGCCGGCACCTGCCTGTGCAGGTCTTCATAAAGAGTGCGGAAGTTCCATGTCTTGTACGTCAACCTCGAAGGCACGGAAAGCTCCGGCAAATCCGCTACGTAATTCGTCAGGAACCACTCGGACAGCAGCCGCGATATCGGCTCGCCCGTCACGGTCTCCACGTTGCCGGATCCTGTCCGGCTGGTCTCGACGAGCTCTCTAGGCAAGTTATCGCCGAACGTGTCCACCACCCACCTCATAAAGAGCCAGGCGGCACCTCTCTCTTCCAAGCTGCCAGTGCCGGAGGCTACAATCGTAAAGAAAGAACTAGGAGACTCAAGGAAACGATAAGCGTTAACGAGATTCGGGCTTACAAAGTCGTTGAAGCGTTCCGTATCTCCGTTCTGCCGGAACCTGAAGCCCGCAAGCTCCTCAGACACGTGCGAAAGGGCCTCGTTCAACCAAAGCACCTCGCTCGACCCGCCGCGCACGAGCACGTGCTGGTTGTAACTGATCATGTGTTGCAGTTCATGCACGAAAGTAATCGGCACGAGTCGCCGAATGGTCGCCGTGCTGAAGGTGCAGGTTACCGATCCAACAGGGTCAGGGGTAATTGCGTAGAAGATTTCTGACTGGTTTGACCTCTCGTCGTCCGCGAATGACGGATCCAGGTCAATAGCGAAGAAAAAGCCAGTTACGAATGATTCGGAGCATTGAGATTCGGGCGTAAGCCCGTTGACGACTGGGCTTAACAAGAAGATCACACGTCCATTACCGTCGACATCGGACTCGGCCCCGAAGGCACTAGTAGCGACATCGTAAAGATCATTTTCGATCTGGCTCCCCAACGCCGTAAAATCTTGTGCCGTGAACCCGTTTGCCGGCGCCTCCACATCTTCGTAAACAACCACGCGATCTCCAACGAATTTCACCTCAGCTATCACCCGGGTGAAATCTTCGACATCTGCGCACCCGACGTTGTTGCAAATTCTGAAATCGCGCGTGACACCAACGTGGGGAGCAGCCGCAGGTGCCACCGTCACCGGTGGACCGGGACGAGGTCTGGGAAGTCTGGCGATCTCGAGTTCTCGGCTGCGCAGGAAGTCGTGAAACTGCATTGCAACTGAGGGAGGCAAGACTTCGACCGCAGGTGCGGCGGTCACAGGCGCTGTTGAATCTCCCGTCAGTCGGTAGCTACCCGTGAGGTCCGGGAAGCCTGTGACGCTCTGAACGGTTATCAGGTACTCAGCTCCGCCCGCACCGGCGGCCGGAAACGTGGCGCAAGAACCCACCTCATCCGATCCAACACTCACGTACTCAGCTGCATCGAGGTCGACCACCCCGTTCGACGCGCTGTACGTACCTACCACAGAATTGGAACGCGCGACACCGACCAGAACTGCCACCGAGATCGGTCCCGGCACCAGACACGCCGGTACCTCCGCCACAACGGAAGTGGCTGATACCGACACGATGCTTGCCGGAAAACGCTCAAACTCCACCGTAGTCACCCCTGCCAAGCCTGAACCTTCGATCGTTACGCTATCCCCGCCGGAAAACTGGTCCGGAGTCATCTGGGCAACGGTGGGTGCATCGGTAGCGGTAACTGTGAACTCTACAAATTTGTGCGGCTTGGTTCGTAATTCGGCGCGCACTCTAGCGACGCCAACGTCAGCACTTAAGGTAAATCCAACCTTGGCGAGCCCGTTGCCATCGGCCAACGTCAGTGCATCCGACGGAGCGCCTGATCCCTGGACTACACTCCACACTACACCAGCGCGGAGCGCCGGCCGCAAATCCGAAGTCAGCACCTCCACCGTAAGCGGCTGCTGTAGCTTCGTACCGGCGGGAGCCGACTGGAAATCGGTCTCCGGCACCTGCGCGATGCTTTCCGGCCTTAACAGCTCGTCGTCGCCACCGCAGGAGACGACGACGAGCACCACGAGAGCGGAAACGCATCTCAACACTGAGCCCATTGGCGAATGGTGGGTCAATCTCCCGGACAATGCATCACCATTGAAAAGAGGCGGAAAGATACCGTTGCTGGCTTGAATCCACTATTCGATGTGCACGTTGCTGGGTCTCACCGAGCCGTTTAAGATGCTAGGATGCATCACAGCTTGGCCGCCGAGCTCAATTGGTTCCGCAGCGGTCCGGTCTCCATGGGCTCAGCGTAAGCCATTGATTAATAAGGGGTTAAGTTCCTATTGAGCTTCGTTCACCTGCACACCCACTCGGAATACTCTCTGCTCGACGGGGCTAATAGAATCCCCGATCTGATATCCCGCGTCCGGGATCTCGGAATGGACAGCCTAGCCATTACGGATCACGGTAACCTTCACGCCGGCTGGGCGTTCTACGAGGCCGCCAAAGCCGCTGGGATTAGACCGATACTCGGGTTTGAGGCGTACTTGGCTTTCGGGTCGAGACATTCCCGGGAAAAACCCGATGGGGCCCCCAGCTTGTATTCGCACTTGGTCCTCTTAGCCCAGAACCGCACGGGCTACAAGAATCTCATCAAGCTCTCGTCCATCGGTTTTCTCGAAGGGTACTTCCGAAGGCCACGCATAGACAAAGAGGTCCTCGAACTCTATTCCGACGGGATCGTGTGCCTGGCGGCATGTCTCTCGGGTGAAATATCCCTGTGGCTCAGGCAGGGCAACTTTGAGCGCGCCAAGCAATCGGCTGAATGGTTCGCTCGCGTCTTCAAGCGGAGTGGCTTCTGGCTAGAAGTACAGGATCATGGGATACCCGACGAGCAGATCGTGGCCAACGGGATGTTCGACCTGTCAAAGCAACTCGGCATCCCCGTCGTGGCTACAAACGACGCCCACTACCTCAGGCGTGATGACGCCCAGGCGCACGACGTTCTGCTTTGTATCGGTACCGGCAAGAACCTCGACGATCCGAATCGATTCAGGTTCTGGGGTCAGGAAAGTTACGTGAAGTCGGAAGACGAGATGGCACAACTCTTCTCCGACAGGCCGGAGGTCATCTCAAACACGCAGGAAGTTGCCAACCTTTGTGAATTCGATTTCGAGACAGGCTATTTCATGCCCGAGTTTCCGAGGCCCGACGGTTACAAGAATGACGATGACCTGCTTGTGGAACTGGCAACTCGCGGGGCCGGCAGCCGTTACGGCTCCCCACTCCCCGACAACGTAAAGGAACGCTTGGACTATGAGCTGAGCGTAATCACCAAGACCGGGTACGCAGGATATTTCCTCATAGTAGAAGACTTCATTCGCGCAGCCACGGAACGTGGTATCCCTGTCGGCCCCGGTCGCGGATCGGTGGCCGGTTCGCTCGTGGCCTATGCGCTGCGAATCACGAATGTTGATCCCCTCCGGTTCGACCTGTTGTTCGAGCGATTTCTCAACCCGGATCGTATCTCTATGCCGGACATAGACGTCGACTTTTGTTTCGAGCGTCGTGGGGAGGTGATTGACTATGTGAAAGAACGATACGGCCACAACAGCGTCGGCCAGATAATTACGTTCGGCACGCTGAAGGCGCGTGCCACGGTACGGGACATCGCTCGTGTGCTTGGCATGCCGCTAGCTGACGCGGACAAGATCGCGAAGTTGATTCCTTCTGGCCCGGGGTTTTCACTCTCCGTAGCGCAGGCCGCAGAGCGAATCCCGGAGTTGCGTCAACTCCGGAAAGAAAATGAGAACGTATCCAGGCTCATCGACCTAAGCCGGCGCATAGAGGGCCTGTCTCGTCACGCGTCCGTCCATGCTGCGGGTATCGTCATAGCGCCGGGGCCCCTGGACGAATACGTCCCTGTATGCACACCTCCACAGAGATCCGGACGATCGCAAAACGGCAGCGAAACCATAATCACACAATTCGACATGGTAGGCCTCGAGAAGGTCGGCATGTTGAAGATGGACTTTCTGGGGCTCACGACACTCACGGTGATCCATGGCGCCGTGAAGATGGTGGAGGAGCGGCACGGAAAGACGCTCGACCTTGACGAGCTCGACCTGGATGACCCGAAGGTCTATGAGTTGATTCGGGCCGGGAAGACAGCGGGGATATTCCAGTTCGAATCGCCGCTCGGGACGGACGTGCTGCGACAACTCCACGCCGACTGTTTCGACGATCTGGTCGCCACAAACGCCCTCGTGAGACCGGGCACCCTCGACTCAGGAATGCATCTAGTCTACATCCGGCGGAAGCGCGGTAGGGAGCCGGTTTCCTATCCGCATCCGGATCTCGAAGAAGTGCTTCGGCCCACGTACGGCGTGATCGTGTATCAAGAACAGGTCATGAGGATCGCCAACATCCTGGCCGGTTTCACCCTCTCCGAAGCCGATGTCCTGCGGAAGGCCGTGGGCAAGAAGAAACAGGAACTAGTTGACGCCGAGCTGGGCAGATTCGTAGAGAAGGCAGTTGAACGAGGTCACAATCGCAAAGTCATCGAAGACATCGCCGCTCAGATCAAGACGTTTGGCCGGTACGGATTCAACAAATCCCACAGCGTTGCGTACAGTTTACTCTCATTCCAGACGGCATGGCTCAAGGTTTACTATCCAGCCGAGTTTCTGGCGTCTTTACTGTCGGCCGAGTTGGGGAATACCGACAAGGTAGTTCAGTACATCAACGAGGCGCGGGAGCTTGGCATCCAGGTGTTGCCTCCTTCTGTCAACGAATCGGGACTGGCCTTCACGGTTATCGGCGAGGACAAAATCCGGTTCGGGCTTGGCGCGATCAAGAACGTCGGCCGAAGTGCGATCGCCTCGATCGTTCGGGGTCGCGAAACCGACGGTTCGTACGCGTCACTTCATGATTTATGCGAACGCGTCGACCTCAGGCTCTGCAACAAGCGTGTGCTCGAGTCACTGATAGCAGCCGGGGCACTGGATGACTTCGGAACAAATCGAGCTCAACTCACCGCGGCGATCGACGGTGCGTTCGGCGAGGCTCAGCTTCGCCATGCGGAACGCGAGTCCGGACAGGTGTCTTTGTTTGGAGACAAGCCTGCTGCGGCGTTGCGTGCCACGGTCAAGCTCTCCGACGTGGGTCCTTGGCCGGAGTCAGAGCGTCTAGCGAGAGAAAAGGAAGTAATCGGCTTTTTTATTTCCGGTCACCCGCTTGAGAAATATCGTGACGAGGTGGCGGCCTTGGGAACTCGCACTACGGCTACCCTAGGTTCATGGAGCGAACATCGGGTGACGGCGGCGGCAGTGGTGACGGCAATCTCGCGCAAGATTAGTCGCAAAACGGGAGCGGAATATGCGCGCCTGACGCTCGAGGACTTTCACGGAACGGCCGAGGCCATAGTTTTCCCGGATAAGTGGCGGGAGCTCTCGGAAATAATCAGTGCCGACGCCGCCCTGCTTCTCACGGGTGGGTATAGCACTCGTGACCGAGGAGACGAGCGAGCCCCTTTCATCATCGAGGGCGCACGCACTCTCGGTTCGATCAAAGCTTCTGGTGAGTTGGGAGTCGAGCTACTTTGGACGTCTGTGTCCGCGCCGGATCCTGACTCGGTTCAAGCCGTCGCAGCTCTCTGCGCTGCGCACCCCGGACCGGCACCCGTATTGGTTAGCTGGAGCGACGGCAACGGTTCCACCGCGCGTCTGCGCGCACGCAACGGCGGAGTAGAGCTCAGTGAGGATTTTCTCACTGCCCTAAAAGAGATTGTCGGTAAGGAACGGGTACGACTTGTCAAAGCAAATAAATAACAGTGACAGCAGCTCACCTAGATTTTGAGAAGCCGCTCGTTGAGCTTGAGAGTCAGATCGAACGCTTGAAGCACCTAGCTGGCGAGCGCGAGATCGAAGTAGCAGACGACATCGCCCCGCTCCAGGAGAAACTCGGCGAGCTCAGGCGCGAAATTTATTCCAATCTTACGCCTATGCAGCGCGTGCAAGTGGCAAGGCACCCCAGACGGCCCTATTCTCTGGATTACATAAATGGCGTATTCACGGATTTCATCGAGCTGCGCGGCGACAGATTATTCCGCGACGACCCCGCAATCGTAGCCGGTTGGGCGAGAATCGACGGGACACCCGTAATCCTAATTGGTCAGCAGAAGGGTAGGGATACAAAGGAAAATCTGAGACGGAACTTCGGCATGCCGCATCCTGAGGGCTATCGCAAGGCGCTGCGTCTCATGCGGATGGCGGAACGGTTCGGCGCACCGGTCATTACATTGATCGATACACCGGGAGCTTATCCCGGACTCGGCGCAGAAGAACGCGGTCAGGCCCAAGCGATAGCTCACAACCTCGAGTCGATGGCCATGCTGCGAACCCCGATCATAGCTGCTGTGATCGGTGAAGGCGGTTCGGGAGGAGCGTTAGCTCTCGGCCTTGCAGATCGCGTGTTGATGTTCGAAAATGCGATCTACTCGGTAATATCTCCGGAGGGTTGCGCTGCGATACTATGGAACGACGCCTCCCAAAAGCAGCGTGCGGCGGAAGCACTCAGGCTCACAGCACCAGACCTATTGGAGCTCGGCCTGATCGACGAGATAATCGCGGAGCCGCCGGGTGGCGCACACCGCGACCTCGTGGGAGCCCAAGACGGGTTGAAAACTGCTCTCGTGAGAAATCTCCTTGAACTGGGGAAAATTAAGCTCGACAAACTGATCGAGTTGAGAGCAGAAAAGTTTCTCAAGATGGGACAGTATTCCGAGGGCTAATTTGCCCCAACTGATAGAAGTACGGTTTAAAGGCAACCGCAAGGAATATTTCTCCTTGGCTAACGGCGAAGCTTCGTTTGATGTCGGGGCTTCCGTCGTCGTTGAGGTCGAAAAGGGGGAAGATCTCGGCGAGGTCACAGCGGTTGGCGATCTTGCCGAGCGCAAATGCGCGGTCGGATGCAGTAGCTGCCCCAGTGGAGCAAGAGAAGCGACCGGCCGGGTCCTGCGAACCGCATCCCGCCACGACGTGCACCTCATCGAGGAGCTCCGTAAAGCGGAGGAGGAGGTCCGCCGCAAGGTCATGGAGCGCGTGCAAGAGCACCGGCTGCCAATGAAGATCTCCGACGCGGAATGGCAATGGGATCGCAAGAAACTGACCGTCTACTTTACTGCCGACAGGCGCGTTGACTTTCGGACGTTGGTTCGCGACCTAGCCGCCCTCTTTCGAACGCGAATCGAACTGCGACAGATCGGCGCCAGAGACGAAGCCAAGAGACTCGACGGCGTTGGGCGATGTGGGCGACAGTATTGCTGTTCGTCGTGGCTCCCGGAACTCCGACCAGTCAGTCTCTCGCTCGCCAAGGATCAACAGCTCTCACTCAATCCCTCTCAGATTTCCGGAGGGTGCGGCCGCCTGCTCTGTTGTCTCCGTTACGAGCACGATTTCTACCTCACCAGTAGGAAGAGATTCCCCAAAGAGGGTAAGAAAATCAGTACCGAACGCGGGTCCGAGGAGGTGCAACTAGTAGACATCTTCAGGGAAAGAATCCTCCTCAAGGCTGAGGACGGATCAACACGCACAATTACACTAACGGAGTTAAAGAGCGAGGTAGCCACTAAGCAACGGCCCTCAATTGAGCAGCCACCATCTCCGCTAGTGGCGTTCGACGATGCGGACGCTGAGGTTACTACCGACACCCAGGTCGACGCCGCGACCCCCCAGCGCTCGCGCCGGACTCGGAGATCGAGCCGCAGGAGAAGGAAACATCAGGACGGCGACGGACGCGAGCCAGCGCCCGAAAATTCCGACGACCCCGCCAAGTAACATTGAGCAAATTCTATATAACGACCGCCATTGACTACTCCAATGGCGATCCGCACATAGGGCACGCGTTCGAAAAGCTTGGCGCTGACTGCATCGCCCGCTACCGCAGGCTCCGAGGCGATCAAGTCTCGTTCGTGATTGGGATGGACGAACACGGGCAAAATGTTGCCCTGGCCGCGGAAGAGGCGGGCATACCCACTCGGGAATGGGTGGACAAGATAGCAGCTCTATTCCAAAGCACATGGACCGAACTCG
The DNA here is from genome assembly GCA_036444955.1 of Gemmatimonadales bacterium. Taxonomy (GTDB): domain Bacteria; phylum Gemmatimonadota; class Gemmatimonadetes; order Gemmatimonadales; family GWC2-71-9; genus B16T1B5. Next base: position 2,785 of record JAZFQE010000139.1, on the reverse strand, counting down.
ACATCAGCCACACTGACTTCGTTCGTACAACGGAGGAACGTCACCGGCGCAGCGTCGTTGAGCTGCTCCGCCGAATCGTCTCCAACGGTCACATCTACGAGGGAAAGTACGAAGGCTATTACTGCGTGAGCTGCGAGGCCTTCAAGCTCGAAAGGGAGCTGCAGGAGGGCAGATGTCCGGAACACCCCTCGCTCGACATAACGTGGGTGGAAGAACCCAATTTCTTTTTCAGGTTATCGGCTTTCTCCGAACGCCTGCTCGAATTGTACCAGTCTAATCCTGACTTTCTGCGGCCTCCAGCCAAGATGAACGAGATCCGCAATGTGGTGCACAGTGGTCTTCAGGACCTCTCGGTGAGCCGCGCGCGGATCCCGTGGGGAATACCGTGGCCTGAAGATGAAACCCACACGATCTACGTCTGGTTCGACGCGCTGATCAACTACCTCTCGGCAACGGGATTCCCGGATGCCGGCTTTGAGGAGATGTGGCCGGCGGATCTGCACGTCATCGGACCGGATATAGCTCGGTTCCACGCAGTGATCTGGCCCGCTATGCTGACCGCTGCAGGGCTTCCGTTGCCCGGCGGCGTCTGGTCGCACGGGTGGGTCAAAACGCGCGGGGGGCGCTTCTCTAAGACTGCCGGCGTTCGCATCGAGCTGCGCGAAGCCATGGATCGGCACGGCACCGACGCGCTACGCTACTTCCTGCTGCGTGAGGTCCCCTGGGACGCCGACGGTAATTTCAGCTGGGAACGTTTTGACGCCCGATATACATCCGACCTGGCAGACGGCTACGGCAACCTGGCGAGCAGGGTATTGGCTATGATCGTGAAGTACCGAGCCGGCAAGATTCCCGAGAGCGTAGACGAAATGGCCCTCGATAACGCGGGGGTGAGGGCTATCACGGAATATATCGGGGCGATGGAAGATTATATGTTGCATTTGGGGTCGCAGACGGTATGGAATATGGTGTCCGAGGCAAACTCCTTCATTGAGAACATGGCACCCTGGACATTAGCCAAAGAAGGCAACGATGAGCTGCTGGACGCCGTGCTCGCGGCGCTCGCCCGCTGCCTGTTTAGGGTGACGCTCCTGGCTTCGCCGTTCCTGCCAACCAAGGTGAAAGGAGTTCTGCAAGCGCTCGGAGTGTCCGGTACCCCTGCTGACAGCGCGTGGGCGGAAATCGAAGCGCCCAAGCTAGCGGGCGCCACCGTCTCAAGAATGGCTCCGCTGTTCCCCAAGGAAGGCGTTGCAACCGCGTAACGCATTGTGATACAAGGAATTACACCATCACGAAAGGTGGTTGACAGGTCTGGTCCGCGAACCATAAGTTTTATGTCCCTTCGAGGTTGCGGGGTGTGGTGGGTTTAACCCCTGGGATTCAGAACGGGCTTCTTGGAGAGAGAATCGATGGCACGTAGGCGCTGGACCATAATGGTAGTCCCACGCGGTTCCGGGACGTCCCGCACAATAGAGGTATCTAGTCTCCCCGTGCGACTGGCCTTGGTCGTCTTCGCTCTGGTGGTAATCGGCGCTTCTGGTCTTACCTATCTGGCTATATCCAAAGCTGTCGACCTATCGCGACTCGATCGAATGCAGCAGACGAACCGATTGCTCGCCCAGGAACTCGACCGCGCTGAAGCGACGGTGGCGGAAGTTAACGATATCATCGCCTCCATTACCGAGAGAGACCGACTCGTGAGGCTCCTAGCCGGGCTCGAGAGGACCGATCCCACGGTTCTCCAGGCTGGCGTGGGCGGTCCGTTGGACCCCAACCAAGACGACGAGCTGCTGGCAGCAGACCCGCTTGGCAGTCGCTCACTGAGCATGCGAGAGGACGTCGGGGGGTTGTTACGCCGGGCCAATATTCTGGCGAGTTCCTTCGCCGAGGCCAGGGACAGTCTAGCGGCAAACGTCGACCGGCTAGAGCGGACTCCTTCGCTCAGACCGGTCGACGCAGCGCTGAGTTGGTTCACAAGTGGTTTCCTCCAAGACCGCGTCCACCCGATTCACGGAGAGGCGCGCGCTCACGAGGGGATCGATATGTCAGCCGATCTCAACACGCCGATACTAGCGACTGCCGCAGGAACCGTGATCGATGCCGGGTGGCTTCCTGGTTACGGGTTGACAGTCACGATAGACCATGGGGACGGCGTAGTTACCAAATACGCGCACTGCTCCAGAGTTATGGTGCGAGCGGGACAGCGGGTCGAGAGAAACGAACAAATCGCTCTAGTTGGCAGCACCGGCATTGCAACCGGCCCGCACCTGCACTATGAAGTAACCATAAACGGCCGCAACGTGAACCCGTGGAATTACATCCTCCCGGCCAAGGTGGTGGATTAGACCCCAACAGGGCAGCACACACTTTCCGGTCCAGAGCAGACCTTTCTCGTCCCTTAATTCGTCAGTCGCCCGACGGGAGGGACGGGTTTTTGTCGGTCAGGTACTCGTGGCATCGCTCATAGGCATGGTGAGCTGCTCCCATCCTTCCCAGGATCTCCACATCCGCGCTGCGCTGGGGGGCACTGCACTAACAGACCTCGAAATTCACATACTCCCGTTCGACCCAGATGAACTCCTGGATTCGCTCGAGAGCGCCGCCGATGCGCCAAAACCATCCTTCCCCGAGCTGGAGGCATCGTTACGGAGCTACCGGCGCCGGACCGATGGGGAGTTCGCAGATGCATCGGAGACGTGGCACTCAACGCGTGACAGTGTGGAAGATCTATCTCGCCAACTTTTGGAAATCGATCGAGCTTCTGCGCTCTACCGGGCGCGCTATC
>JAZFQE010000138.1:0-3019 GCA_036444955.1 Gemmatimonadales bacterium | reverse complement strand
GTAGACGTTTTGTCTTTCTTTTTTCATGAACACGCTGGTATAGCGCTTCAACGTGCCGACTCCCACCGGTCCGCGCGGCTCCTGGCTCGCGGCGCGGAGGTTGGGCTGCCACTCGTGCTCTCGGTCGGGGTCGTCCATGTAGGAGAACACCTCGGGGACGGAGCGGCGGATGATGACGGATCGTTCGAGACGTGACACGTTTTTTGCGCTCTTTCTCCGTATCTGCCTCTGTGAGGTCGGACAGTCGGACAGAAGCGGCGGTACGGCGGTACGGCCGTAGCACTGGTGTCCCGTCTGTGTTCCGCAACCCCGGGCTTGCGCCCAGAGTCCGCTCTCCCCTATCGGCTACGACCGACTACGACCGGGGCGTTAAGCCCTGTAACCTGAAACCTGTAACCTAGAACCTCGGGGGGTGGGGTGTTGGGCGATCCGTGTCCACCAAAGCTTCAGCGTCATCCGTGGCCGGCTTCAGCGTCATCCGTGGCCGTCATCCGCGGCTTGAAGATGGCTCGCCAGCCGTTCCGCTTCCGAGGACTCCCGCTTCAGCCGGCGCCGCAGTGCCTTCCGCACGTGTACAATCGACGACACCACGATCAGTAAGAACGCCACCGCCACGACAGCCCACGCCAGCGGTCTCACGCGCGCGAGCCCCGCGCCCGCGCCGAGGATCGTGAGCACACCGATGGCCGTCTCCGAAACGGCGAGCGGGGAGATGCCCACCAGCGACCGGACCCGCGATCGCAGTTTCAAGCCGCCGGATACGGCGGCGAGCAGACCGAGCAGAAACAGGAGAACGCCCATCGCCGTCACGCCGATCGCTGCCGCACGTTTTCGAGTCCGTCGATGATTCGCGGTTTTTGCGTATCCACCACTCCTCATCCTTCGAGAGCAATTTCCTGACGCTGCGATCGAAACTCGGCAGACGGATGATGGTCCGGTAATCCGGCCGGAAGGCCCGAAAGAACCGTAGTGCGGAGTACCATACCTGTCAACGAACACTCAAGGCATAAGGACTCGACACGTCTCACACCCTGATGCCTCAGCAAGCGTTCGATCCATCACGCGTACAAATGATGACAAGACATTCCTGGGTGGCCCACCTTTGGCGTGCGGCACGGAAGGGTGCCCCGTAGTCGCATTGACAAAGCGTTACCGTGGGTGGTACCATTTGTGGGTAAGGTGCGACGTGGTAATTACCTGTTTCTCACCTGGACGGGGGATCATGGCCCCCGGCACGTGCACGTGTACAAGGACGGCAAGATGATTCTCAAGTGGGACCTCGAAAACAGTAAGGCGATGCGTGGTCGTCCCACGAAGCGGGTGCTGGCCTTGATCCGTGAGCTGCAAGCGGAGCGCCTGTTGTGAGGATCGTCGATGTGAAGACCAACAACCGACGCAAGTCGTTCGAGATACAAACCAAGGATCAGACGCTTTCGTTCCCGTACGCGCGGGCGGCACCGTCACCGCATCGGGAGAACAGAGTGTGGGAGGTCTTTGTCGATGCGGAGCTTGGCGACGAAGCCTTCACGTACATCTTGGAGTCGGGAGCCGACGGTACGGTTCATGTGGAGCAGGTGCTGGAGTACAACGAGGACCCCACTTACCTGCGCGACCAACTGCTCTACCAGCTGACGATCGAGGCGCAGAAGCGCGTCACAGCCAGCAAGCTCAGCAAACGCGAAATCATCCGACGATTGGGAACGTCGGCAAGCCAGTTCTACCGGATTCTGGACCAGACGAACTACAGGAAGTCGGTTGGGCAGCTCCTCGCGCTACTCCACATCCTCGATTGCGACGTCAACGTCGTCGTGAAGAGCCGGAAAAAGAGGACGGCTTAACGGCACGAGCCCCTTCTACGGGGAGCAGGGAGCGCTGGACTTCAGATTCTAGATTTCAGAATGCAGATTTCTGATTGAGTTGGAACGATCTGCAATCTAGGAGAATCCACCACCATTGGGGTCGGGCCGGGGGATCCGTGTCCTCTAAAGCTTTAGCGTCATCCGTGGCCGCGTCATCCGTGGCATCACAGCAGCTTGAACGGCAAGGCCTTGTTCACCGCATCACGAACCGCCTTCAGCGCCGCATTGATGGCTTTCTCGCCCGCTATGACACCCAGACCCTCTACGGTGAGCATGACCATCAGCGTTGTGTTCTTATGGATACGTAGAACCGATTTGGCCTCCGCCGCCGAAATCTTTTGGCGGGCCGCGAGTTTGGTTATGTCCACAAGGGTTTGGGCCAGCTGCTTGAACTCGGGCTTCGCATAATCTCTTACGTTCGCCCAGTCGGCAGAAAGCGAATCCTTCGCCGCCGCCACCATGGGCGCCAGAATATCCCCAAGCTTCAAACTCACAGTTACACCTCCATTCGCATGGAAACGGGACTCATCCCTCACCACGTTTTTTGGCCACCTCCAGGGTGATGATCGCCCGCCAACCCTGGTTGAAGAGTTCGCGCACCGTACCGATGTACGCCACCGACAAGGTCACCTCCGTCTCATGTGTGCTGCGGAGATCCTCGAGGTTGTCGAGCATCAGTCTATATTGGCCCAGCGACTGCCGGTTCTCCGGATGCGCGGAGGCCCGTAGCTCTACGGCGCGAAGATCGACCAGATAATCCTGATAGAACTGCTTGTTTGAGACGAAGGTCGCGTCCGGGCCGCTTGCCGCCTCGAGCTTCGTCAGATGCGCGTCCATCTGCTTCTGAAGTGCGGTCGCCGCCCGATCGATCTGCTCGTCGTATTGCGATATCAGAGTGATCGAACATGCGGATAACACGAATGCGAGCGCAACAGATAGGAATCGAGATGCCCCGTGCTTGCGTGGTTCCATCATCTTCTCCTTATTGACGGGCATTCCACAACGGCTATTCTACTTCCGACGCGACCGCCCCTACAAAAGCCGACAACACACATTCACAATGCGTCAAGGACTTCGTTTTGAAGCCTCCCTGGCGCCCCCAAAAACACCACCCCATCTTGGTCTCATGCGAAGCATCACGCTGGCCTGGCTCCTGACGA
>JAZFQE010000137.1:0-3729 GCA_036444955.1 Gemmatimonadales bacterium | reverse complement strand
ATCGCGAGTCTGACGCTGCGAAGGCCAAGGGCGAGGGTGCTGGAGATCGCCCAGGGGCTAAAGGGCTGACCCGGCCGTAAGCCATAGGGCCTGATTTAACGGAATGAGCGGTCATCGGACCCACGTGCTCTAGCCGTACCCTCTCTGCCCCCGGGCATTGCCCCGTCTGCGATGCCGTCCTCCCCCGAGTTAGGATTAGGATGGTTGCTCGAAGCGCTCCTCGAGCGCCGGCGCAAGGCCGTCCTCGACAGGTCACAGGATGCCTCTGGGCAGAAGTACCGATTTAGTTGATGGGCAGAATCGCCGATTCGGGGGGTTAGCGGTCGAACTGCTCCTGCGTGTGCGACATACGTGACCAGGGCGGTCTCCGGCGACGCTGAACCACGGATTCCAAGTGAACAGGACGATCGGAGCATTAATCGGAAAGAAGACAGCAGGCTGGAGCCAAGAATGGTGGAAGTCCGAACACATCGTCGTCTATCCGGCTCAGATCCAAGAACTCGACAATTTTTCCAAGTTCATCGAGGAATACGCTCTGACAGGGCATATCCCCGCGAAACCTCTCCTAGGGGATGACGACGCGCTGATCACGCTCGGCTCCTGTTTCTCCCGTGAATTGAGGTTTTTTCTTGGCCGTTACGGACTCTCTGCTGGTAACTTCGTTGTACCATCCGGACTGAACAATACCTTCGCCCTGGTGGATTTTATTACTTGGGCAACTACAGGGAAGACGACTGCACGTGCTTACCGATACGACAGGAATGAAGACGGCAACATTATCGAATGGATGCCGGATCTCGAACAACGCGAATACTCTGAAGCGTTTTCCAATGCGGGCGCAATTCTGTTGACACTTGGCCTGTCGGAAGTGTGGGAAGATAGAGAAACAGGACGTGTCTTCTGGCGAGGCGTTCCAGAGGAAATATATAACGACGGAAGACACAGATTCCGATTGTCGACAGTGGAGGAGAATGTAGCGAATATCGAGACGATGATTTCAGCGGTTCGAGAGGTTAATGAGAGTGCTCCGATTGTTTTCGCCCTGTCGCCGGTTCCTCTGAAAGCGACTTTCAGAGGGCAATCGTGTATTACCGCCGATTGCGTGTCCAAGTCGATCCTGCGGGTGGCGTTGGACTCAGTGATATCGGATGGGCGCAAGGGAGTCTACTATTTCCCTTCGTTTGAGATCGTGAGGTGGTTGGGGTGCAATATGTCGTTTCCGTCGTTTGGAGCCGAGGACGGGACAACTAACCACGTCTCCAGGTTTTTCGTCATCAATATTCTCAAGGCGTTTGTGAAGTCGTTTTACTTGCCAGAAGCCCGAGAGAGATTCCTGGCGGGTCTCAGGGGAGACGGGGTGCCGGACGACACATCCCGTTTCTTTGTTCTTGCTGCCGGAAAGAAGCTTTCCTGATGGAGGAGCAAATAAACGCTTCTCAAGGCGGGGTTTCGAGTACCTGAAGGAAGATCTCGCCGTGCTTCTGTATACGGCCAGATTTAGCGGAATGAGCGGTTTTCAGCGGGTAGCGGTGCCAGCAATGCCTTTGGGAGAGGTCCTGACTCACACGATGGCATAGATGTAATTGGCTGTTTACATCACCAGTCGCTAGCCCTAGGAGCTGAGCAGGTCGCGAGCGATCTGGGTGATCTGGATCTCGTCGGTGCCGGCGTAGATCTGCAGCACCTTGGCGTCGCGGCAGAGCTGCTCCACCTGGTACTCGGCCATGTAGCCGTTGCCGCCGAAGAGCTGAACCGCCTCCAGCGTCACCTCCATGGCCGCCTGCGCGGCGTAGAGCTTACACGCGGACGCCTCTGCGAAGCTCATGCGCTGGCTGTGCTGGGCCATCTCGATCTGGCGGAAGAGCAGGTTCTGGAGGTTCATCCGCGCGACCTCCATATTGGCCAGCTTGAGACAGGCGAAAGCCTCCGGTCTCCACTGCAGGGGCCATGCGAGGGGTGGGAGAGAGGCACACGGTAAAGCCGAGTCGATGTAATTGCGGCTTCACAATCGTGACCGAGCTGATGGAGAGCTGGAGAGCGGCGGCCGAGCCGAGTCCTACAGCGGCAAACCGATGCGGTCGATCAGTTTGGCGAAGCGCGGGTGGTTTCGAAGTGGATCCCAGGTCTTGTCGATCGCCAACCAGGGAGTCAGAAACGCACGTTCGCGGAGGCCTGACTCGAGTGCCTCGATTGCGCTCTCCTCTTCGCCGAGGCCAACGTAGATCATCGCCCGGGATACAGGTGACACGTAGGTCGTCTCCTGCATGATCTTGAGTTCCGCCAGCAATTCGCGCGCGGGTGCAGAGTCACCCGCAACCGCGTGGCAGTATGCGGTCTCCGCGAGAATCAGCGGGTCTTCGGGGTACTTGGTGTTGGCTCCGATCAGCGCGGCGATTGCCTCCTCGTGGCGCGGCGTCCCGCAGAACCCGCTGATCACTGCCTGGTGCAGTCCCGGATAGGTGGGGTCGATCTCTTCGGCCCTCTTCCACCAGGCGTAGGCGTCCTCGGGACGATCCGTCCAGGTATTGAGCGCGGCCAGCGCCATCGTGTAGTCCAAACGGATCGGGTCGAGCGCGATCGCTTGCTCCGCGTGCTGACGGGCCTCATCGAAACGCTTTTGGAACGACAGAAGATAGAAATATGCGTAGTGGGTCCAGTGGTTGCTCGGAGTGAGTTCTAAAGCCTTCTTGAACTCCGTCTCGGCACCCGCCCAGTCCCAGTCTCCAAAGGTGCGTACGAGCGCGACTGAGGTGTGCGCTGGACCTGAGTCCGGTTCGAGCTCGAGCGCCTTCTGCGCATTCTTTCTTGCCCGCGCGATCATTTCGGCGGGCACGGAAGGCCAGAGTTCGGACTCTACAATGCTCCAGGCGTGTGTGGGTGCGCAGCTGTACTCGTCCGCGAGACCTGAGTAGCCAAGCGCATGCTCTGGCGCGAGTCGGATCACTTCATGAAAATACTTGAGCGCGCGGATCGTGTCTTCGCGCGTGCGCTTCATCTGAAAGTAGAAGCCCTTCAGGTACGCTTCGTACGCTTCGGACGACATCGGCCGCATCGCGCGCGCCGCCACGTCGGGCAGCTCGTTGGGGGAGACCTCGAGCTGAACCTCACGTGCGATCGCGCGCGCGATTTCGCTTTGGGTCTTCAGTGCGTCACCCAGCGTGCTGTCGTAGCTCTCGGCCCAGAGGTGTGTATCGGTCCGCGCGTCGATCAACTGGGCGGTGATGCGAATCTTCCCTCCGGAGCGCATGACCGATCCCTCGATGATTCCATCGACCCCGAGTTCAGCCGCGATCTGCTGAATCGGAAGCTTCGTATCCTCATAGGGCGTCACCGAAGTACGCGAAATGACGCGTAGGTTTTTCAACTTGGCGAGCTCGGCAATGAGCGCCTCTGTCATGCCGAAACTGAAGAACGCCCCATTCTCGTCTTTGGCAGGGTCATGAAGGGGCAGGACCGCGAGCGAGCGGATGGCGGCTGAGGGAACCTCGACCGGGCGGATCCACCAGAGAACCCCGAGAAGTGCAACGACCACTAGGGCCGCTAGAGAGACGCGTGCACCGAAACGTCGCGGTTTGGGGTGCTCGACTCCCGCCTCAGGCGTGCTGGCGGTGCCAGTCACGAACCAGATTGCGACCGGAGCCGCGACGTTGTGGAGCGAGTGCTCACCCGCCCCCCGGACTCTGATGTCGGGCTGGTTCTTGATCGAGTCGTAGACCGGACCGGAGACCG